>CAYFTQ010000054.1:0-10550 GCA_964346035.1 uncultured Roseospira sp.
GGCCGTTTCCACGTCGATGACCGAGGACGCGGCGGTGTTCGGCGGCCTCAACAATCTGGTCGAGGGGCTGTCCAACGCCACGGCGCTGTACGACCCGAAGATGATCGCCGTTTCGACCACCTGCATGGCCGAGGTGATCGGCGACGACCTCAACTCTTTCGTCATCCAGGCCAAGGAAAAGAACGGTTTCAGCGCCGAGTTCCCGGTCCCCTTCGCCCACACCCCGGCCTTCGTCGGCAGCCACGTCAACGGCTATGACGTGATGGTGAAGAACATCGTCTCCTACTTCTGGGAGGACATGGAGGGCGACCCCAGCCCCGGCCAGGCCATCAACATCGTGCCCGGCTTCGATGGCTATGCGGTCGCCAACAACCGAGAACTGACCCGCATGCTGACCCAGATGGGGGTTGAGCACACCATCATTTCCGATGTCTCTGAGGTCTTCGATACCCCCACGGACGGCACCTTCCGCATGTACGCCGGCGGTACCACGATCGACCAGATCAAGGCCGCGCGCGACGCCAGGGCCACGCTCTCGTTGCAGCAATGGTGCAGTGAAAAGACGCTGGAGATGGTCGCCAGCAGCACCGGGCAGGCCACCAAGGCCTTCCGCTATCCGATGGGTGTGACCGCCACCGATGCTTTGCTGATGGCGGTTTCGGAACTGACCGGCCAGCCCATCCCTGAGTCGCTGGAGCTGGAACGCGGTCGTCTGGTGGACGCCATGACCGACAGCCAATCCTGGCTGCACGGTCGCAAGATGGCGGTGTTCGGCGATCCGGACTTTGTCTATGGCATGACCGCTTTCCTGCTGGAACTGGGCGTGGAGCCGGTGCATTGCCTGTCGACAAACGGCGGCCCGCCCTGGGCCGAGGCCATGAAGGCCCTGCTGGCCGACAGTCCGTTCGGCAAGGAGACCCAGGTCTGGCCGCGCAAGGACCTGTGGGCGCTGCGCTCGCTGCTGGCGACCGAGCCGGCGGAGTTCGTCATCGGCTCCTCGCACGGCAAGTTTCTGCAACAGGATCTGGGCATCCCGCTGATCCGGCTGACGTTCCCGATCTTCGACCGCCACCACCACCACCGCTTCCCGACTCTGGGCTATCAAGGCGGTCTTCGGGTGCTGGTGACGCTGCTGGACGCTGTGCTGGACAAGCTGGACCGGGATACCGAACACCCCGGCATCAGCTACGACCTGACCCGTTAATAAGAGCCGGCCCTTGTTCTGACTGGTCAGAACAAGGGCCATCACGCCGCTTCGCGGTGCCGGTGCGGTCGCCCCGGCCGCCCGGCCGATGAAGTCACTTCACAGGCCGGGCGGTATAAGCCCTGGCGTCATGATCCCCGCGCGCCGCTTTCGTGCGCGCGCGGGGCGCTCGCCCTCTCGTTCAGGAGACCCACGCCATGACCGATTCCAACGACGTCAAGGTCGAGGACAAGTTGTTCCAGAACCGCTACCGGGTGGACGAGGGGCGTCCGCATGTCTGCATCGCGCCGCACGACGCGCCCTCGGAGGTCCTTCAGACGCTGGTCAAGGTCTGTCCGGCCGGCTGCTATCAGAAAACGGACGACGGCACTGTCGAGGTCATTCCCGACGGCTGCCTGGAATGCGGCACCTGCCGGATCCTGACCGCTGAGTCGGGCGAACTGACCTGGAATTATCCTCAGGGCGGTTACGGTATCCAGTTCAAGTTCGGGTAGGGTGGCCCCGTCGCCGCGGCCGGAAGAGGGTGGGCGCGTCTCGGACGAGGGGCGCCCCGCCCATTGGTCGAACAAAAATTAGGCACGTCATTCTTATGATTGATTTGTAGGCACGTCGAGGGCATGATGATGCGGTGCACCATTGCTTCGGGTGACCGCCCATGGAATCATACGCTGCAATCGAACCGCTGCCCTCGCCCTCGGGCGCGTGCGACCCGTTGTCCTCTTCCGCCGTCGGGTCGCGGGCGCTGCTGACGCTGTATGAGGTCAGCAAGATTCTGTCGGCCTCACTCAACCTTGACGCCACCCTGCGTCAGGTGCTGGGCATTCTGGCCGCCTATCGGGACATGCGGCGCGGCGCCATCGCGCTGAAAGGCGAGGGAACGCCGGCCCTGGCGCTGGTGGCCGCCATTGGCCGCTCGCCCGAGGCCGCCGTTTCCGGGCCGGGCGCCTATCCGCTCGCCGTGGCCGGTGAGGTTGTCAAATCCGGTCATCGCCTGGTGGTCGGTCGCGCGGCCGAGGACCCCCGATTCGCCGATTACCTGGCGCATGCCGGCGTGCTTGAATCGGAGCGGGTCTCTTTCCTGTGCGTGCCGATCAAGGCCGGTTCGGAACCATTGGGCACGCTGTCCGTGGAACGCTCGTGGGCGGACGCGGTCATCCATCATCTGGACGATGATCTTCAGTTCCTGTCCATGGTCGCCAATCTGGTCGGCCAGAGCGTGCGCCTGCACCGCGTGGTGGCCGCCGACCGCCGCGCCCTGCTGAGCGAGGCCGCGCGCCAGCAAAAGCGCATGCGCGCCCAGGGCGGTGGCGCGCCCCGCGCCCCGCGCGTCAGCGAGATCGTGGGGCGTGGCCCGGCCATGCGCGCGGTGCTGGAGAAGGTCCACCAGGTTGCCCGCACGCGCGCCGCCGTCATGCTGCGCGGTGAAAGCGGCACCGGCAAGGAGATGATCGCCCGCGCCCTGCACCGCTTCAGCCCGCGCGCCGACAAGCCCTTCATCGGCCTCAACTGCGCCGCCCTGCCGGACACCCTGCTGGAGGCCGAACTGTTCGGCCACGACAAGGGCGCCTTCACCGGCGCCGGCGGCGAGCGCAAGGGCCGCTTCGAGCTGGCCGACGGCGGCACCCTGTTCCTGGACGAGATCGGCGAGATCTCGCCCACCTTCCAGGCCAAGCTGTTGCGCGTCCTGCAGGAAGGCCAGTTCGAGCGGCTGGGCTCATCGAAAACGCGCACCGTGGATGTGCGCATCATCGCCGCCACCAACCGCAACCTGGAAGAGGCCGTCGGGCAGGGGACCTTCCGCGCCGATCTGTACTATCGGATCAACGTGGTCGCCCTGGTTCTGCCGCCGCTGCGCGAGCGGCGCGAGGATATCGAGCCACTGGCGCGCCATTTCCTGGACCGCTTCAATCAGGAGAACGGCGAAAGCCTGGCCTTCGACAGCGGCGCCCTGGCCCTGATGACGGCCTGCGCATTCCCCGGCAACGTGCGCGAGTTGGAGAACTGCATCATCCGGGTCGCCACCATGGTTCGGGGCGACGTCATCCGGGCCGAGGATTTCGCCTGCCGCGACGAAGGCTGTCTGTCCGCCGTGCTGGGCCGCGACGTCGGCGGCGCCACCCAGGCCGTCGGCGGTCTGGCCTCGCCCACCGGCGCGCCGGGCGGGTGCGGGACGTGCAAGAAGGCGGTCGCGGCGGAGCACACGCCGGGGGCGCCGTCCGGGGACTCCTCCGCAGGAGCCTCCTCCGCCGGGACCTCGGCGCCGGAGGAGACCGACGACGACACCGGCAGGGCCCGCCTGCCCGAGCGCGAACGCCTGATCGAGGCCATGGAGCGCACCGGCTGGGTGCAGGCCAAGGCGGCGCGCCTGCTGGGCCTGACGCCTCGCCAGGTGGGCTATGCTCTGCGCCGCCACGACATCCCCATCAAGCGGCTTTGACTCCCTCCGGCCGGCCTGCGGCGCACCCTTGCCCCGGGGCTACATCATGCCTGCGGCCTCGGGCGCGTCCTTTGCGTGGTATTGCAGGTACTTCAGCACCAGACGGTTCACCGCCACCGGCAAGGCGGTCGAGGGCGCGGCCTGGCTGGAAAAGAGCGGCCTGGCGTCCATCCCGCTGGCGCGCATCGCCGACATGCTGCTGAACCCGGGCAAGGTGATCGACTTTAACGGCGACAAGATCACCTATCCGGACATCCAGATGATCTATTGGGTCGGCGGCAACCCGTTCGTCCATCACCAGGATACCAACACCCTGATCAGAGCCTGGCGCAAACCGGAAACCGTGGTGGTCCATGACATGTTCTGGACCCCGACGGCGCGCCACGCGGACATTGTGCTGCCGGCCAATACGTCCTACGAGCGCAACGACATCGAGCAGGGCGGCAGCTACTCGTTGCGGCTTATGACGCCGATGCGCAAGGCTGTCGAGCCGCTGTACGAATCGCGCAGTGACTTCGACATCTTCAATACCCTCGCCAAGGCGCTGGGCTACGGCAACGGCTTTGACGATGGCAAGACCGAAATGGAATGGATCGAGGGCTTCTACGACGCCGCCCTGACCCAGGCCAAGGCCCGGCGCATCGACATGCCGGATTTCGATACCTTCTGGAACGGGGACCAGCCGCTGGTGTTCGAGGCCGACGAGGAAGGTCTGAACTACGTCCGCTATGCCGACTTCCGGGAGGAACCGCTGCTGGAGCCCCTGGGTACGCCCTCGGGCAAGATCGAATTGTTCTCCCGCGCCATCGAGGCCATGGGCTACGATGACTGTCCGCCCCATCCGACCTGGATGGAGCCGGTCGAATGGCAGGGCCAGGCGGATGCGACGTTCCCGCTCCACCTGGACACCGCGCACCCCAAGTACCGCCTGCACTCGCAGCTCAACAGCTCCACTTCGGGTTGCGCCGTTCGTCCGGATCGAAAAAGCATCATCCTTGAAAGGCCGTGCGCCCGCGTTTGCCGTCGAGGGAGACGCCCTCGCCGGCGCCGCGAAGCGGCGGAGCTGCGCGTTCCGAGGGCTCGCTGCGGCGAAAAAAAAACAAAAAGACACATCTTCACCGGTTGGCCGCAGAGCCCATGACCCGGACGGGTCATTCTTACCGTCGGCCGGCATGACACCGCTCGGCGGGTCTCCTGATTCGTCAGGGCCATCCCTTCCGCCGAGCGGTATCGGGCCGAATCGGACTTGAACAGGGCGCGTCAGGTGTCGCGTCACTCGGCGCCAGTTTCCGGGCTGGCGCGCCATTGCCCGGCGCCGGGGCGGTGTGGCACGGCTGGACGGTTCCGCCTGCCCCCGTCTTTTCCGTCACGGAGCCGCCCAATGCGCCTGATCGACCGCTTTCCGCACGTCGTCGAAGTCCTGGATCCGGTCTGGATCCCGATGCCCGACGGCACCCGGCTGGCGGCCCGTATCTGGCGGCCCAAAGGGGTGGAGACGGCGCCGGTCCCGGCGATTCTGGAATATCTGCCGTATCGGCGCCGGGACGGGACCCTGCCGCGGGACGAACTCAACAACCCCTGGCTGGCCGGGCATGGCTATGCTTGCGTGCGTGTGGACATTCGCGGTAGCGGCGACTCAGACGGTTTTATGGAAGACGAGTACGACGAGGCCGAACTTGCCGACGGCGACGCCATCCTTGCCTGGATCGCGGCCCAGCCCTGGTGTTCCGGCGCGGTCGGCATGATCGGAATCTCCTGGGGCGGGTTCAACGGCCTGCAAATGGCCGAACGGCGCCCGCCGGCCCTGAAGGCCATTGTCACCATCTGCTCGTCCGACGACCGCTACGCCGACGACATCCACTACATGGGCGGCTGCCTGCTGACGGAGAACCTGACCTGGTCTTCGCAGATGCTGGCCTATTCCTCGCGTCCTCCGGACCCGGAGATCGTCGGCGATCGCTGGCGTGACATCTGGCGGACCCGGCTGAAGCGGGAGCCCCTGCTGGCCGAAACCTGGCTGCGCCACCAGCGCCGCGACGGGTATTGGAAGCGGGCCTCGCCGGTCGAGAACCATGGCGCCATCGCCGTTCCGGTGTACGCGGCCGGCGGCTGGGCCGACGCCTATACCAATACCATCCCGCGCCTGCTGGCCGGCCTCTCCGGGCCTGTGCGAGGGTTGGCCGGGCCGTGGGTTCACAAGTACCCGCACCAGGCCTATCCGGCGCCTGCCGTCGGCTTCCTTCAAGACGTGAAGCGCTGGTTCGACCGCTGGCTGAAGGGTCAGCCCAACGGTATCGAGGCCGAGCCGGCCTACCGCTTTTTCATCATGGATTCGATGGCTCCGGCGCGCCGCGTCGATGTCCGGCCCGGCACCTGGGCGGCAGAGGCCGGCTGGCCCTCGCCCCGCATCCGGGCGCGCACGTGGTTCCTGTCCGAGGCGGGGTTGAGCCAACAGCCGGGCTGCGGGTCTCTGACCATCGACAGCCCGCAAATCGTCGGCCTGGCCGGACAGCGCTTCTGCCCCGGCATGCGGGACCGCAACGAGATGGCCGCCGATCAGGCGCCGGACGACGCCGGTTCGCTGACCCTGGATACCGCCCCCCTGACAGAGGCGCTGGACATCGTCGGCGCGGCCCGGGTCACCCTGCGGGTCAAGTCCGACCGGCCCACCGGCTTCGTGGTGGCGCGGCTATGTGACGTGCGGCCGGATGGCTCGGTCGCCTTCATCACCATGGGTGTCCACAACCTGACGCACGATCACGACCATGCCACCGTCACCCCGATGGCGCCGGGCGAGGCGCGCGACGTGACGGTGATGCTCAATCACATCGCCTATCGGCTGCCGCCCGGCCACCGGGTGCGGCTGGCGCTGTCCACCGCCTATTGGCCCATGATCTGGCCGGCCGCGGTGGCGCCGCGTCTGACGGTCGATCCGGCGGCCTCGCGGCTGGACGTGCCCGCGCGCCCGCACGAGGGAGGCCCGGCGGTGCCCCCCTTCGAGGCGCCCGAGGCAGCGCGCCCGGCGGCGGACGAGGAGATGCGTCCCGAATCCTCGGCGCGCCACCAGGAAACCGGCCCGGACGGCTCCGTGGTGCTGACGCTGATCACCGACGGCGGCAAGACGCGCCATGTCAGCACGGGAATCGAGGCCGGTCGCCACACCACCGAGGTCTATTCGATTCACCCGGACGACCCGTTGTCCGCAACCGTCACCGCGACATGGGTGTACGAGATCGGGCGCGGGTCCTGGCAAACCCGAACAGAAACCACCACGACGATGACCTGTGACGCCTCGGCGTTTCACCTGAAAGCCCGCCTGACCGCCTGGGAGGGCGAAACCGTTCTCGCCACCCGGCAATGGCGGGTCAGCGTCCCTCGTGATGGTGTTTGATGGGGACGCTGCCACCGGCTTGTGCGAAGATGACCGCATGTCCGCGTCACCCTCCGATCTGGCGCAGAACCTGCGCCTTCTGTGCAGCTATGGCCCCTCGGTGTCGGAGACCTGCCGGCGCCTGGGGATCAACCGGCAGCAGTTCACCAAGTACCTGAATGGCAGCGCGCGGCCGTCTGACCGCAACCTGCGCCGCATCTGCGATCATTTTGGCGTCGAGTTGGACGAGATCCTGGCCCCTCACGGGCGCTTCGCCGCCATAGTGTCGGTTTCGCCTCCGGCGCGCGCGTTGTTGAAGGCCCTGGGGCCGGCGGCGCGGCGGCTGGACCACCTGATCAACGCCAGCGCGGCGGCGCTGGAGCGCTATGCGGGCTATTATTTCTATTATTACAGCACGCCAAGCCGGCCAGGGCATGTGCGCCGGTCCCTGCTGCGGGTGGCCGACAGCGGCGGCGTGGTCCATACCCGATTGATGGAGCGCGTTCAGCCCACGGCCAGCCCGCTGAACCGGTCGCACTTCTCGGACTACGCCGGGCTGCTGCTGATGATCGACTACCGCCTGTTCATCGTCGAGATGAACACCGGCGCCAACAGTTCTGTCTCGCAGACCATCCTTTATCCGACACAGGGACGCGAGCTGCGCTATCTGTCCGGCCTGACCATCGGCGTGCAGGGCCGCTCGGCGCGGGCGCCCTTCGCGACCCGCGTGTTCATGGAGTTCATGGGAGGCTCGCCCAACGTGCGCGCCCTGATGCGCCAAACCGGCATTTTCGAGCTGGATGACCCGACGCTGCCGTCGCACATCCCCGCCATGATCGCGGCGCCGGAGCTTGACCGGTTCGACGTGCTGACCGCGTACGAGTTGCTTCCCTGACGCGATATGACGCGATCCGTCATACAAATCGCGGCGGTTTCGCTGCAACAGCGTCATTGCGGCGGTGTGAACGCTTCGGTCAGTCTGTGACGAGCGACCCGGCGTCGCGTCGCCAACCGGCCCGCGTGGCGCCATGACCAGGAGGGAGCCCGAGCCATGAACCATCAGACCCGTTCCGCCCTGTCCCTGCCGCGCTTCAGCCGGCGTGGCCTGATGCTGGGAGCGGCCGGCCTGACCGCTGCCTCCATGATGCCGTCATGGCGCGCGTGGGCCGCCGGAAGCACGCTGAACATCCGCACCTACGTTGAGCCAGATAACTTCGATCCGCTCAATGCCTCGGGATTTGGCGAGGAAATGCTCTACGGCTGCATTTATCGCAAGCTGATCCAGTACGTGCCGGGTGACGACTGGAAGACCCAGCTTGATCTGGCCGAGCGCATCGACCAGATCTCGCCGACCGAGATCGCCTTCACCCTGAAGAAGGGCCAGATGTGGTCGGGCGGCTTCGGCGAGATCACCGCCGAGGACGTCAAGTTCTCGTTCGAGCGCATCCTGGACCCCGCCAACGAGTCCACCATCAAGCCCGATGTCGGCCCCATGTCCGGGGTCGAGGTGACCGGCAGGCATGACGGTGTCATCAAGCTGGAAAAGCCGTTCGCGCCGCTGTGGACCATCGCGTTGCCCTATCTGGCCGGGACCATCGTCTGCAAGACGGCGCTGGAGGGCGCCGGCGGGCGCATCACCGATCCGATTCCGCCGGCCATCTCCGGCCCCTATCGCCCGGTGGAGTGGCGCCCGAAGGATCGCTGGATCCTGGAACGCAACCCCGACTTCACCGGCCAGCCGGCGGCCTTCGAGACGGTCCAGATCCTGCTGATCGACGACGAGTCCACGGCCGAGATCGGCTTCGAAGCCGGCGATCTCGATTTCACCCGCGTCAGCATGGGGTCGCTGCAGCGTTTGCGGGAAAACCCCCCGGGTGGCGGCGTTCTCAGCGAGCATCCCTCGCTCTACTATGTCTGGGTCGGCATGAATACCGACCATCCCAAGTTCCGGGACAAGCGGGTCCGCCAGGCCGTCCAGCATGCCATTGATGTTCCGTCGATTCTGCAGGCGGCCTATTTCGGCGTTGCCGCGCCGGCCACGGGCATCATCGCGCCCGGCCTGATCGGACACCGCGAAAAAGGCCTTGTCCCGCCCGAGGCGGATTATGACAAGGCCCGCGCCTTGCTGGAGGAGGCCGGCGCCGAGGGGCTGGAGGTCAAGCTTGACGTTCTCAACAAGGCCACCTGGACCACGGCCGCCCAGGTCATCCAGGCCACCATGGCTGAGGCCGGCATCAAGGTGACCATCAATGTCAACGAGTCGGGGTCGTTCTGGACCCTGGGCAAGGAGGTCGATGGCGACCGCTATAAGACAGTGGAAATGGTGCTGAACCGCTTCTCGATGCTGCCGGACCCGTATTACGGGACGTCTTGGTTCACCACCGAGCAGGTCGGAAAATGGAACTGGGAGCGCTGGAGCAACCCCGAGTTCGATCGCCTGCACGAGGAGGCCATGGCCGAGACCGATCCGGCCCGGCGCGACGAGATGTACAAACGCATGCAGGACCTGATGGAGGAGTCGGGCGCCTATCGTTTCATCACGCACGAGGCCAGCCCGAACCTGTATCGCGACGATATGGTTCCGGCGGTGCGCCCGGACGGCCAGCCGCTGATCCAGTTCTTCCAGCGCGCATGATCGCGGCCGGCTCTGGCTCTGGCTCTGGCTCTGGCTCCGGCTCCGGCGCCCTGCCCGGGCCGGACGCCCTTTCCTGGATAGGGCTGCGGTGGGGCGGGGTTGATACGCGCAATCGCGAACGTTTCGGGTTCCGCGGCTCTCCCCGCCCGGCCTCTCCCTTCCGGACTCCCTATCCGACTCACACATCCATGAGGCAGGACGCTGGATAAGCCGGCGCCAGAAAATAGACCACCAGGACACAAAGAGCACCAAGAGCGCAGAACCATGACTATCGCACCGCGATTCCCATTTTTTTGGATAAATCGCGACGGTTCTGCTGGATATGCACCGCTTGATCATCTTGGTGTCTTGGTGGTTCATTCTGTCATCGGACAGGGCACGTCTGGCCGAAAAAAGTATATGAACGCGATAGCCGGACTCCGGGGGGCAGAAGCCCGCCTGGCGATAGCCCGGCGCGAACCGGTTCAGCGGACTGACATGAGGTCCGGCCGGACCAAGCAGTTGGGGCAGAGTCGCGCGCCCGGTTTGGCGCGCCTGGTGCGTCGGATGGGGCGCGGTTCGACCTGGGAGACGGCATGGCGCGATACCTGATGCAACGCCTGGCGTTGGGGGTGGCCATCCTGGTGGTGGCGATCTCGGCGCTGTACGCCGTCATGGTCTCGCTGCCGGGTGATCCTACCTCGGTCCTGCTGGGGCCGCGCGCCACCGAGGCCATGCGCGAGGCCTTCACCGAGCGCATGGGCCTGAACGACCCCATCCCGATCCAGATCCTCAACTTCTGGGGCCGCATCCTGAGCGGCGATTTGGGCCATGACGTCATGCATGACCGCCCGGTATCGGCCCCGGTCCTCAATGCGCTGCCCTACACCCTGGCCCTGATCCTGACCGCCATCGCCTGGTCCGC
>CAYFTQ010000055.1:0-10485 GCA_964346035.1 uncultured Roseospira sp.
CGGCATGCATGCCATCCAGACCAGCGGCAACACGGTGCGCAACGTGACCGCCGACCATTTCGCCGGTGCCGCCGCCGACGAGGTGGCCGACCCGCGCCCCTATGCAGAGTTGCTGCGCCAGTGGTCCACCGACCACCCCGAGTTCCAGTTCCTGCCGCGCAAGTTCAAGATCGCCATCACGGGCAGTCCCCGCGACCGGGCAGTGACCCGGGCGCACGATATCGGTTTGCGCATGGTGCGAGACGGGCAGGGCCGGCCCGGCCACGAGGTCATCGTGGGCGGCGGTCTGGGACGCACCCCGGTGTTGGGCCAAACCCTGCGGGCCTTTCTGCCCAAGGCCGACCTGCTGCCCTACGTCGAGGCCATTCTGGCCGTCTACAACGCGCACGGCCGACGCGACAACAAGTACAAGGCACGCATCAAGATCACGCTCCGCGAGACCGGCCTGGATCGCTTCCGCGACCAGGTGGAGGCTGCCTTCGCACGCATCCGACCCGGCTTCACGGGGGTCGATCAGGCCCTGCTGGCGGACATCGAATCCGCCTTCGCACCGCCAACGCTGGCCGACCGGCCGCTGCAGCCGTTCGAGGCCGCCCGCCGCGCCGACCCGGTGTTCCGTGCCTGGGCGGACACCAACCTGACGGCGCACCGGCGCGCCGATCACGCCATCGTGACCATCAGCCTGAAAGCCCATGGCGCCACGCCGGGCGACGCCACGGCCGCGCAGATGCGCGTCATGGCCGACCTGGCAGACGCCTATGGCCATGGCGAACTGCGCGTCAGCCACGAACAGAACATCATCCTGCCGCACGTGGCCCGCGCCGACCTGCCGGCCGTGCATGGGCGCCTGCGCGCCGCCGGCCTGGGCACGGCCAACGTGGGCTTGATCTCCGACATCATCGCCTGCCCGGGCATGGACTACTGCTCGCTCGCCACCGCGCGCTCCATCCCCATCGCACAGGCCATCGCGACCCGCTTCGAGGACCTGAAGCTGGAGCACGAGATCGGGCCGCTCAAACTCAAGATCTCCGGCTGCATCAACGCCTGCGGCCACCACCACGTCGGCCATATCGGCATTCTGGGACTCGACCGGGCGGGGGTGGAGAACTACCAGATCACGCTTGGCGGCGACGGCACGGAGACCGCCGCCATCGCCGAGCGCGTCGGTCCGGGCTTCTCGGCCGAAGAGTTGATCCCGGCCCTGGAACGACTGCTGGCGAGCTATCTGGCACTGCGGCGGGGGCGAGAGGAGACCTTCCTGGAAGCCTATCGTCGCGTGGGGCCCGCGCCCTTCAAGGCGGCACTGTACGACGCGGACGAAGCCGGGGTGCGCCATGTCGCCTGATCTCGTCCCGCCGACGCCGGACCGCGCGTTCGGTCAGGATGACCCGGTGCGCGGCGCCCAGTGGGTGCTCCGTCGCCTGCTGGGGGCGGGCGCGACCCGCCGGGTCGCCCTGGTCTCCTCGTTCGGTGCCGATTCGGTCGTGCTGCTGCACATGGTGGCGCGGCTGGACCGGACCTTGCCCGTGCTGTTCATCGATACCGAGATGCTGTTCCCGGAAACGCTGGCCTACCAGGATGCGCTCGCCCGGCATCTGGGCCTGACCGACGTGCGTCGGGTGCGGCCCGACGCGGCCGCTCTGGCCGGGCGCGACGCGGACGGCACGCTGCATCGCAGCGACCCGGATATTTGCTGCGCGCTCCGCAAGACGGCGCCGCTGGAGGCTGCCCTGGCCGGGTTCGAAGCGTGGATCACGGGGCGTCGGCGCGACCAGAACGGCACCCGCGCCGTGCTCGACATGTTCGAGGCCGACCCCGCCGGGCGTCTGAAGGTGAACCCGCTGGCGTACTGGGGGCGGGCCGACGTGCGGGCCTACATCGACCGTCACGGGCTGCCCCGTCATCCGCTGGTCTCGCGCGGCTATCCGTCCATCGGCTGCGCACCGTGCACGACGCCCGTGGGCGACGGCGAGGACGAACGGGCCGGCCGCTGGCGCGGGCGCGAGAAGACCGAATGCGGCATCCACTTCAATGGCGCGGACGGGCGGACGGCGCGCGCCAGTGCAGCCGTGTCCGCCGGGGAGGCCAGACCATGACAGATCACATCGAGGAGCCGGTGGTCGTGCGCGACGACGGGTTCCAAGGCGACGACTGGCAGGCGTTCGGGGCCGAGGCCCTGGATCTGCCGGCCGATGTTGACGTCGATGGGCTCGACCTGGCCGGCGCTCGGGCCATCCGGGTGACGGTCCGCGCCTTCACGGACGGGCGCGCCTTCACCCTGGCCCGTCGCCTGCGCGCGCGCGGTTTCGCTGGCCGACTGCGGATTGCCGGGCCGCTGATCGCGGACCAGTACGCGATGGCGCGCCGTTGCGGCTTTGACGAAGTCGAGATACCGGCCGACCTGGCGCGCCGCCAGCCAGAGGCGCACTGGAGCGCGCGCGCCGACTGGCGCGCGCGCGACTACCAGGCCCGGCTGCTCGGTGTCGGCGGCAGTCGGGATTGAGCCCCGCGGTCGCGTCGGTCGCGTCATCCCGAGGGCGCGTTCGCGGCCGAGGGAACTCCAACGGCGTTCAGTATGCGGCGGTATAGGCTGGAGGATGGGGGGACGTGAGGGGAGCGACGGGGCGCCTATTTCCCCTCCGTCGCCTCCATGAGGCCGTATCCGACGGCGGTCTTTGCGCCGAGCCCCAGCCACCGCAGTCCCGAGAGCAACGCCTCCGCCACCGCATCGGCATGGGCTGCCGGCGCCAGCAGGGGAATGGAGAACACGGCCCCCTTGTCCACGGTCAGGAAATAAACCGGCACCGGGTTTTCGGTTTCGGTGGGCGGGGTCCGCTTCCTGTCGCTCTTTTCAGTCTGGGTCCGGTAATAGGCGGAATGGTGAGAGTTGACGATATCGACCGCCAGGCGGGGCCATTGAACGGGAAAGGCATCGAAGAAGGCCACCTCGCCCTGTGTGGCCTTCGATGACGCGGTGATGTCCTCCGGCCCGAACCATGTCTTGCATGTGTGGTCATCGCGTCCTTCAAGGCCCGCCGCGCGCCGGCACAGGCCCTTCAGCGCCGATCCGGGAAGGAAGGGCAGTCCGCTGGCAGGGTCGAAGCTGAACCCGTTCTCGGTCGGATGATCGGCCCCCAGGCCGGTCGCAAACCGTGCCAGGGTGCGGACCTCGATGACCGCCGAGACCTTTCCCGACCGCTGGGCCAGAAGGTCGAGGGCGCGGCGCTGGCGCGCCGCTTGGTCCCGGAGCGCGAGGCCGAGCGGCTTTTCGGCGCCTTTTCGCCCCGCGACGAAACGGTCGAGGGCCTGTTTCGTGGCGTTGCCGCCACCCTTTTCGTCTCCGACCTTGCGCTGGGGGCGCCGGTCGTCTCCGCTCCAGAGGGGAAGGTAGCGCTCCCACACCAGACCGGCATTGGCCTCGGCGGCCGTGATGGCGGTTTCGACGATACGGCGGCCTTCGGGTCCGCCCGGCGTCAGGGGAAAGGCGCACATCGGCTAGCCCCCCTGTCCGTTCAGGGCCTTGGCGAAGATCTTGATCTGATCAAGCAGCAGGATCGCCTCGCGTTGGGCCGCAGCATGGTCGGCACGCGGGGCCTTCGCCAGCCTGTCCAGCAGATCGGCGGGAAACGGCGTTTTGCCGGTGAAGGTATCTCCCAACGGGCGGTACGGCGCCTCGTCCAGCAGCCAGCTTGTGAGGGTGCGGGCCAGGCTGTCATTGACGCCCTTCGGCGTGTTGTCCTTGTCGTCGCTGCCGCTGGCCAGCACCGCCAGTGTCACCAGCAGGCCTTGGGTTCGCACCTGGATCGGCAGACCCTGCACGCGCGCGGTCGCCTCCGCGCGCCATGAGGGGGACCAATCGGCGACCTCGCGGTAGGCAAAGCGCGCGCGGGCGGCTTTCAGGTCCGGGTCTGACACGGGTGTCATCGGGCCTCCCTCCCCTCGTTGCCGGACACCAGGGTGCCCAGGCACAGGCCCTGGCCCACGGTTTCGTTACCGCCGATCTGGAGAACGCGGAGCGCGTCCGCCTGGTCGAGCAGATCAGCCAGCGTGCCTTTGTCTTTGCCGTTGTCTCCGCCGGCCCGGGACCGCCGTTCGCCGATGAATGCGGCGAACAGGCAGTCGGAGGGCAGGGTTTCTTCGTACCAGAGGTTGCCGGTCTCGCCCTCGAAGCTGTCCGTGGTCTTGCCGCTGGTGAGTTGGACCCGCGCTCGCACCGGGACCGCCGACTGCATCAGGGCGGCGAAATCGACATCGGGGATGACCACCAACCCGCGCGTCAGGCGGTCGCGCGTGGCGGCTTCCTCCGCCGGGATCAAGGTTGCCAGCGCCTGGGCGAGGGTCGTGACGGCCTTGTCATGCGTGACGTCCTCGCCGGCATAAATCAGGTCCTCCAGCACGATGGCCTGCCCGTCAAGCGCCGGGTCGGCGACCTTCGCGCTTTTCGTATCCTGCACGGCCAGCCGATCCGGCGGAAGCGGGCCTTCCGCCCCCGTGGCGCGCACATCGCGGGCCAACCCGTCCAGGATCAGCGGGCAGGTGACATGCAGGAACGGTCGGCTCAGACTGCGCACTGGATAGGCAAGCAGTCGCGCCTCGGTAAAGGCCAGACGGCCGGGGGTCAGGCTCTCGGAATCGTCGCCACCGATCGTGGGACCAAACAGGTCCTTGACCTTTTTATCGAGGCCACCCGTTCGTTCCGCCACGTCGCGCAGCACGCCCTTGATGCCGGTGGCCGGCAGCACCGGAAACCCGGTGGCCGCGTCGCGGGCGATGGGCAAGTCGACGGCTCCCGTGGTCTGGCCGGTGCCGTAGTGGGTGGGTGACAGGGTGTACAGTCCCAGCACCGCCGTATTGGTCCAGATTGTCATGATCCCTGCTCCGTGCTCCAAGGTCCGCGTCCGACCAGGGTGTGTCCGAACCCCATGGCGGCTTCGGTCGGGTCGCCCAGGGGGTGATGATTGTTGAGGGCGCGAAGGGTGGCGGCGCGGGCCTCCGGTGTGCCACCGTCCAGACGGATCAGCCAGACGCTGCCCGCCGGAACGTAAAGGCGGTTGGGGCGGGGCCGGCCGGAGGCCATCTCGAAGCCGCCGACCGTCATGGGCGCGCCGGTCAGCGCGGCCTCGACCGTCACGGTGACATCGCCGCTCGCGGTGAACCGATCCAGCGGTTGGCGTGGATCGGTCAGGAACGCCGGCGTCAGCGCCAGAAGCCAGAATCTGTCCTGGCCCTTATCGACCGTTTCCGGCAGATGGCGGCCCTGCATGACGTGCGTCCAGTCCGGGTGCAGGGACGGCACGGGGCGAAACGCCGCCAAACGGCCCTTTCGTCCGGTCTGCACGGCGCCTTGTGTCAGTGACTGCGCCCTCAGACCGGTCGCCAATGGCCCTTGCAGGATTCCGAATAAACCGCTTCCGGATGCGAACCGCAGGGCCTGGGCGAAATAGAGGGCATCGTGTTGCGCGGTGCCGGTCTGCGGATTGATCGCCAAGCCCGGTTGCGTCTCGGCGTTGACGAACCGCGGGCGCCCAGGGGTCCACTGGTTCGGGACCCAGCGGGGTTCGCTGGCCTCGCCCTCCAGCGCCGCGCGCAGGTTCGCCGGGCCGATCCAGCCTTCTGCGGCCGACAAAGCGCCCGCGTCCGGGCGCCCGAGGGCGGGTGTTGCGTCCACATCGCCCAGATCGGACAGCACCGGGTGGGTTGCGCACCGGATGCGCCGTGCGAACAGCGGCGCCCGGCGGTCCCGTTTGCCTCGGCTGAGCAGAAACCGGGGCGCTGGCACCCAGGGGCACAGCGGCGGCGGCTGGTCCGGATCCTCCGGCGCCGTCTCGTCCGGGGCCGCCGGGAACGGGCCGGACAGTTGCCAGCCGTCGGGCAGGGCGCCGGGCGGTCCCACCAAATCCGCGATGGCCGAGGCCGAAGCCCGGTCGCCCAGATCCAGCGGCGGGTCCGCGCCCAGCAGCAAGCGGGTTCTGACCAGGCCCTGAAAGGTGCGCGGCGACGGCGGGAACTGAGAGGCCACGCGATGCGCCTCGCCGGCGAAGCCGGACTTGGGCGGGCCGAACACCACGGGTTCGGCGGGTTCCACCAGGAACGGCGTGCCATCCATCGGGCTCATGCCTCGGCCTCCTCGGCTGCGTCGCCCCGTGCCAGTTCGCGGCAGACCAGAAGACCGTCGGCGAAGTGTGCCGGGCGAACGCCCTTATCGGCGTCCGGATGCTCCCGGGCGACCTCGACGCCCCGGCGCCAGAGCTGGCTTGCGGCCGTCTTGATGTCTGCCGGGACCGGGCCGTCCAGGCAGCTCTTGAACATCCCGTGCAGAAGACTCTTTTCGGCCTCCTGTCGGTCCTCCTCCGACGTCTTGGACTCGCCGATATCTTCCAGCGCGGCGTTCAACGAAGGGCTGGCGTCGCGCAGCTTGTAGGGCAGGCGTCCGGGAAGGCCGCCGTTTCGAAAGGCCTCAATGACCCGCGTCAGGTCTCGCGAGGCGGTCGGGCACCCGTCGTCCCATTCCGCGCCCCAGGGCAGGGAAAAGGCGGTCTTGATGCCGCCGCGCGAGGCATGGCCGACCGCGATGGCGGATCGCCCCTGGTCCTTCGCCTGTGTCTCCAGGTCCTTGGCGCGGCACCGCATGACGGACAGCGGCGTCTTGTAATGGCCGATGGCAACACCCGCCGACAGGCTGGCGCCCGACCCCAGCATGGGCAGCAGCAGGCCGCGCACCTCTGTGGGCTCGGGGGGCCTGTCGTCGGCCACATGGCGGGCGATGCGCTGGCCCGGCTCGCCCAGACGGATCGGGGCGCCGGATCGGTCCGGCAGGGGAATGACGAAGCGTTGGCGGGCCTTTGTTTGGTCGTAGCCGCCCTGCCAGTCTTTTCGCCGCCACTCCCAAAGCCTTTGCTTGGGATCGGTATCCACCACCCACGCGGCCGAGAAAAGCTGGTGCAGCCGCGCCGCGAGGTGCAGGGCCTCGTCGGCCGGGGCCAGACACAGCACGTCGTCGCCGCCGGCATAGATCAGCCGGCCGGAGAACTCCTGCTCCACCACCCAGGGGACGATGCGGTGGCTGAACTGCCCGAGCGCGCGACTGACAAAGGCGTGCAGCGACGGCCCCATCAGGCGTTTGGTGTCCAGCAGATCGCCCCAGCCGGCATTCGTAAGATAGGTGTTTGTGGCAAGTCGCTTGAGAACCTCGGGATGCAGCACGTCGCGCCAGCGCGCCGCGATGGCATCCGCGTCGCCGGCCAGCAGCTTGCCCATGTTGTCACCGTCCAGATGCAGGACGGCGATTCGGGTGCCGGGGGCGGAGATTTTTACGTCCGCGGCGGCCTTGCGGAACTCGGAGACGGCCTTTGCCAGGGCCTTATATTGTTCTTCCTTTTCGGTTTTCCCTTTTGCCTCCAGGCCGCGCGCCTTGCCCTCCAGCACCTCGGGGAACAACACGTCCTCGGCTTCGTATTCCAGGAACACGCGCCCGATGTCGGGGGCCTGCCGGGCGGCGGCGGCCAGACGGGGCAGCGTGCGCGGAAAGCTGGTGCGAGAGAGCCCGGCCTGCGCGCAGGCGGCGGTCACGGCCCCCAGCGCACTGGTGAGCGCGGGTTTGCCAACGACATCGGCAAGGAACGCCTGCGCCGCCAGGGTCGCCGTGGAGGGGAAGGGCACCCGCAGCCGGCCGTCCCGGTCGCGAAGGTCGTCAAGGCTCTGCCGGCCGGCCCAGAGATGGTTGAAAACGGTGCCGCGCTGGTCCGCGTCGATCAGGAAGCGCTTGGTGGCGCACACGCCGCACAGGCGTTCCTGACCCGTCTCGTCCCGGTCCAATGCCTTGGCGCGCCAGAAGGCCCGGCCGTGCTCGCGGGCCTGCCAGAGCGCCGTCGCGTCCGACGGACCCGCGTGCAGGGCCTCGCGTTCGCCGCACAGGGTGCATTTCTCGCCCGGTTCCGCAGGCGGAATGGGGGCCGGGTGGGCGGCCTCGCGCATCTCATGGCGGACGCCCAGCATGTGATGGGTCAGGGCGTAGTCGAAGCCCCGT
Organism: uncultured Roseospira sp.; assembly: GCA_964346035.1. Classification (GTDB taxonomy): domain Bacteria; phylum Pseudomonadota; class Alphaproteobacteria; order Rhodospirillales; family Rhodospirillaceae; genus Rhodospira. The sequence continues at coordinate 8,027 of CAYFTQ010000055.1, forward strand.
TCCATCTGATGGAAGACCAGGTTGGAGTGGGCATAGACATCGCGCGCCAGCTCGTAGTGCGTCCAGACCTCCGGCGTGACCCAGGGGCTCAGGCGGGCGCGGCGGGCGGCGGCGGGCCTTTTGTCCTTCGTGTCGATGGGGGCGCGGGCGGGCTGGGTGGGGAGCGCCCGCCCGCGCAGGGAGGCCTCGTCTTCGATGCGCTCCATCGGGCGCCACGGCACCGCCGTCCAAGTGACATGAATCGGGCAACGGGCGGTCTGGCGGTCCCAGATGGTTTCCCATGCGGTGCCATTCGGTTGGACCGTATCCTTGAACCACGCCTTGACGCGACCCTGAAGGGCGGCCCAGTGCGCCTCAACGTGATCCTGGCATCTCTTGGCAAGGTCCTCGATCAGCATCAGGTGGTCGGCGCCGCCCCGGGGCACCAGCGCCACGAAGGCATCGGGCAGCACGGCGGCGAGGGTGGCGGGGTCGCCCTGATCCTCGGGCAGGGCCTCGGGATACGCCTGGGCCAGCCAGACATCGGCGCGCGGGTTGGCCCGCAGGTCGGGATAGACGATGCAGTCCGGGCCATACCGCTCGACGATGGGCTGCATGGCGTGCCACGCCAGATCGGCCAGCAGGAACGAACTGATCCACAGATCGCGAGAGGTGCGGGACTGGTCGATGAACCGCCCCACCGGCCCCAGCGAGACCCGCAGCATCCAGGGTTCCTGCGGCGTGTCCCGGTCCTTGGGCTCTTCCTTGTATTTGTGCGGTATCATGAAGGCCAGGGCGGTCGTGACCTTCAGGTGATCCCAGATTGAATGGTCGGGAGAGCGGCTGTCGGCCGGCAGTTCCTGCCACAGGGGATCGTTCGGGAACCGCGCCATCAGGTCATCGCGGTAGCGGCGCCAGAGGACAATGAACCCGTGTCGCAGATCCGAGTCGTCGAAGGTCAGCCTTACCAGAAGCGCCAGTTCGCGGGCGACCTCTTCCTGTTCGTCGATCAGATTGCGCGGCTGGCCCTGCTTGTCCTCCAGGGCATCCTCGATTTCCGGGGTTTCCGTCCTGTCGGTGCTGGCGGCCCATGTCAGTTCCAGCAGGCGGTCAGGGGCCAGCGGATGGGTGACGAACGGGTCCTTCGGCCAGCGCACGGAGCCCAGACCACTGACGCCCTTCTTCCGAGGCACATTCAGCATGGGTCGGTCGGCACCCGAGGCTGCCCAGTCCGACGCCTTGTACCAGTATCGCCACTTGCGGCCCTGGTTGTGTTCCTGGAATAGGTCAAACAGATCGTTCGCGATCTTCGTGAGTCTGCCGGTCTTCGGCGTGCCCCCGAACGGCTTGGCCGGGGGATCGTGGAAGAACTGGATGATCTTTTGTTGCCAAAAGGCGAAGGGGGTCATCGTCCGGCCCTCCCGGCCGTTCCAAGAGAGTCGAAAAACGCATCCATGGCGTTGTGTCGGGCCGGGGACAGACGGCGCCCCCGACCGCGTTCGGCCGCCGGCGGATGTTCACCCGGCACCGCGCCGTCCATGCGCACATACAGCGGATGCAGCCGCCCGCCGACCGGCAGCAGCCGCAGCAACAACAGGCTTCCCTGACGTTCAAAGGTCCCCTTGCTTCTCTCATCCAGCGGCACAATGGTGATGGGGCGTTGTCGGCTGCCAGGATAGCGGAACGCGAGCGGCAGACCGAAGCTGGCGCGGGCCGGCGTCACGTCGCCGGTATTGCCCGGATCGTTCGGGGCCATGTCGGCGCGAAACCGCTGCATCTCCGCGCCCATGCCGGCGAGCGCCGAGGCCCAGTCGGCCTGTCCCTGGCGCTGCACCCGATAGCGGAATTTCGGCCCGAGGTGAGGGTGCTGGCGCAGATGATCGGGCCGGTCCCAGCCGTCGGCCGGGAACCAGTCGCGGATGACCTCAAGGCCCGTGTTCAGGGCGCTTTCGGCCTCGGCGACAGTCTCCGCCGTCGCGGCCAGTGGCAGCGCCTGCAACTCCGGCCAGGGGCCGCCGCCGCCGGGCGCATCAGAGGCCGGCGCCCACCCGGTCAACGCCAGCCCGCCGAAGCCGCGCCGGGCGCGACTGCCGGCGGCGCCGAAGTGCCCCAGCAGCCACAGGGCCGCGACCAGCGCCCGCCGTGTGTCGCGGGCCTGCTCGGAGGTGCCATCGCCCGCGCGCGGCAGCAAGCACCGGAGCGCGAATTCATGCCCGGCCGGGATGGCCTGCCGTTCGTCGTTGCCCCGCATCTGAAACGGATAGCCCAGATAGATCAGCCCGTTGAGCGGCTGCCGGGCGCCCCGTTGGCTGAACCGTCGCGGCTCGAAATCCGCGAAGACCGGGCGTGCTGTGGGCGGCTTGCCCTCCACATGCAGCAGGACGGCGCTCTGCCCGTGGCGACCGCCGGCGGCCCCGAACAGCGCCGGTTCGCGGTCCATGAACCCTGGATCGGCCGCCCGATACCAGAAGCGCAGCAGC
>CAYFTQ010000056.1:0-10439 GCA_964346035.1 uncultured Roseospira sp.
CGTCGTCGCCCGCGTCGAGGCGACCGCGCTCGGCGGCGACAGCCGCTTCATCGTTGACCTGCAAACACGCGCCATTGTCGGGGCCGAAGCCCTGCTGCGCTGGTATTCGCCCGATCTGGGCCAGGTCTCTCCCACCGAGTTCGTGCCGGTGGCCGAGGAAACCGGCCTTGTGGTGCCCATCGGTGAATGGGTCCTGCGCGCGGTCTGTCGCCAGATCAGGAGCTGGGTGGATGCCGGACTGCCACCGATCCGGATCGGGGTCAACCTGTCCGCGCGCCAGTTCCGGGACCAGCAACTGGCCGACGTGATCACCGGCATATTGCGGGAGAACGGCGTGCGGCCAGACCTGCTGGACCTGGAACTGACGGAAAGCATGCTGGTCGAGAACGCCGACGAGGCCATCGAGGCGCTCTGGTCGCTCAAGCGTATCGGCATCACCCTGTCGATCGACGACTTCGGCACCGGGTATTCATCCCTGTCCTATCTCAAACGCTTCCCCATCGACGCCCTGAAGATCGACCGGTCGTTCGTCACCGACATCCCGGTCAGCGAGGACGACATGGCCATTACCCAGGCCATCATTCGCATGGCCAGTTCGCTCGGCCTGCAACTGGTGGCCGAGGGGGTGGAGACCGAGGAGCAGGTGGAGTTCCTGCGCGCCAACGGCTGTCAACTCGGCCAGGGCTACCTGTTCAGCAAGCCGGTGGACCGCGACGGCATGTCGGCCCTGTTGTCGGACGGCTTCGTCCCCGCCCGCGTGGCGCAGCGCTGAGGCTTGCGCCGTGCCAGACCCCGCCGGTACGCCGCCGCTCCCGCCGATCCTGTGCATCATCGCCCGCCCCGCCCAACACACCGCCGCCTTGCGGACACTGGCGCACATCCTGGACTCCTGTCCGCTGGCCACCCCGCGCGTTTGGATCTGGCTGGTCGGCGGGTGGTCGCGACGGCCGCGCGAGGCCCTGGCGCCCTGGTCACCCGCCGTTCGCCTGGTCGAGAACGCGCCGGCCCACCCGGTCGCCGCCGAAGCGCCCGAGGCCCCCTGCGTTCTCCTGCGCGCGGGCGTGACCGCCAATCCGCAGGCCCTGGCTCAAGAAACCGTTCGGACCGCCGGACGCGGTCCCCGTCTGCTGCGGACAGGCCCCGAATGCAGTGGCCCGCCCGGCCCCGGTGATGGCACGCGCCCGGGCCTGTTCGGCAGTCTCGCGCGCGCCCCCGTCAACCATGGTGCGGCGGGCGGCGTCCTGGTGCCGGCCGGGACCTCACGGGCCGACCTCGCCGCCCTGTTGACGGATGATGTGGCGGCCTGGACCGGCCTGCCGGAGGCCGCAGACGATGACGAAGCCACGCCCGGCCTGTTGTCGGGCGCGCCCGCGCCGCCCGGCCCGGACGGCTCGCCCGAGGGGCTGGCGGCTTTGGCGGGACGCCACACCGGCCAGCCCGCGCTGATTCTGGGCAATGGCAGATCGCGACCGGACCCGCGCACCATCGCCGACCCTGGACCCGTGACCTTTGCCTTCAACGGCGCCTGGCGGCTGGGACCATACGACGCACCCACCCCGGATTGGCTGCTGATAGAGGACCGACTGGTGGCCGAGGACGAAGCCGCCGCCTTGAGGGCCGCCCCCGCTCCGCCGCCCCTGATCCTGCCCACCGACCACGGCGACCTCCTGCCCCCCGGTCCGGGCCGCCTGCATGCGCGGATCGACTGGTCGTTCTATCGCGCCGACCGGCCGCCGGCGCGGCCCGGTTTTGCCACACGGCCGCAATGCCGCCTTCATGCCGGTCAGACGGTGGTCTATCTGGCCCTTCAGGTGGCATTCGTGATGGGCTGCGATCCCGTCATCCTGACCGGCATGGATCTGGACTATCGCCTGCCTCCGCCCCGCCACGCCCGGCTTGACGGGCGGGTGGTGACAGCCACGGGGCCCGATCCCAACCACTTCGACGCAGCCTATTTCGGTCCCGGACGACGCTGGCACCTGCCCAAGACCGACCGCATGCTGGTGGCGCTGCGCCACGCCGCCGACATGTACGCCCAACACGGGCGGCGCCTGTTCAATGCGACGCCCGGCGGGCGATTGTCGGGCCCGACCCGGATCGACTACCCGCCGCCAGAGCGCCGACCGCCAGAGCGCCGACCCTGACCGGTTCCGCTGGCGCGCCAGCGCACGGCCACCAATCCCCAGGCCGCCAGTGCCTGCGCCAGGGCTGGCAGCAGGGTCCCGGCCACGGTCGCCCCCCACGTCGGTCGCAACGCCGCCGTCAGGGCGGGCAGGTGCTGGTCCAGCACCACCGGCCCCAGCATATACAGGGCCAGCAGCACCAGCACCGCGCCCAGGGGGCCGCGCCGGAGGCCTGAATCCAGCGTCAGGGCCAGCACCAGGCCGAGATCCCGCAGCAGGAACAGGACGCCGCTCCAGACCAGGACCCAAAGCCACGGCGGCGAGGGCACGCGCCACCAGATCGCGGTCACGGTGATCGCAACGGCCAGTGTGGCGGCCAGACCCAGACCCCAACCCGGGGCCTCCGTCAGCAGACCGGCGGGGCGGGCGCGCGCGCGCGTGGGGGCGGCCAGCCAGCGGCGCAGGGAAACGCTGCAATTGGTTGAGGCCAGCGCCGCGATCAGGGTCAGCGCGCTGATGCAGGCCATCGCAACCAGCAGCGGAACGGCCTGCGCCGCGACCATGGAGTCAAGCCACACCGTGACGGTCAGTGCGTCGGCGAACCCGGCGCAGTAGACCCCGGCAAAGGCCAGGAACGCCAGCCAGGTCCATGGCTCGGGCGGATAGCGCAGCTCGGCGCGCATCAATGCCTGGATGCCGGCCAGGGTCCAGGCCAGGGCCAGGCCCTGCGAAGCCAGCATGAAAACGCGCGCATCCAGTGTCATGCGCCACCAGCGGACATCGCCGGAAGACCAGTACCAGTCCTGCGTTCCCAGCCACAGGGCGGTCGCGATGGCCAGCCCCTGGGCCGCCCCGACACCGCCGCGACGCGCCTCGCGGCGACTGTCTCGCCCAAACAGCAGACCCAGGTACAGAGCCGCCGCCTGCGCCGTCAGTGCGGTCAGAAGCATGTTGAGGATCTCGCCGCGCGCGGTCTCGCCACACGCCAGCATCACAGCCACGCACAGCGCCGCCCCGTACCAGGTGTACGCGGTCGCCCCCAGCAGCTTGCCCCAGGCCATCGTCCAGGGGCCGAGCGCGCTCATGCGCTGGGCATCCCAGGTGCCGGCCCGCATCTCGTCGGCCACAGCCGCGGCCGCCTGACGCGTGCCCCAGATCACGACCAGCGCGATCAGGGCGCCCAACGCGACCCGGTCCACCATCCCCCAGCCACCCACCGCGTGCGCGCCCAGAAACAGCAACGCCAGGAACAACGGCATGGCCAGGAGGCGACGCCACGAAAACTCCACCCAAATATTGCGCCTGAACTCTGGATTGAAAAGCACCGGGCGGTCCCTCATGTCGCTCCGTCGGCCGAAGCCGGCGGACGCCCGCCCCCCGGTCGGCGCATGTGATCCAGGTAGACGTCCTGAAGCGAACGCCTTTGCGCAACGAACCCGCTCACCGGCAATCCGGCCTCGACCAGGCGGCGCAGCAGACCGGCCCGTGCGGCCTCGTCCGCCGCAACGTCGATCGCCAGTTGGCGGCCGTCCGACCCGTCCGGGACCCGCGCCAGTCCACCCAGACCCAGCGCGTCCAGCCGGTCCGCCAGCCCGGGCACGGCGTCGGCCAGCGTGACCTCGGCGACGGTCGTCTGGTCCGTGGCGGCCGACGATCCCCACCGGCCGTCTTCCGTGATCGCGTCATGGCGCAGCAGGCGACCGCCGTTCAGGATCATGATGTGGGTGGAGTAGTGCTCCAGTTCCGCCAGGATGTGCGACGAAACCAGCAGGGTCATGCCGTGGTCGGCCCGCAAGACGCGCAGCAGCGCGGCCAGTTCGGCCCGGCTTTCCGGGTCCAGACCCGACGCCGGCTCGTCCAGCAACACGACGCGCGGCTGGTGAACGATTGACTGGGCCACGGCAAGACGCTGACGCAGGCCGCGCGACAGCGTGCCGGCGCGCTGGTCCAGCCGATCGTCAAGACTGACGGCCCGGGCCGCCCACTGCACGCGCGCCTCGATCCTGTCGGACGCCACGCCACGCGCGGCGGCGGCATACCAGAGCCCCTGCGCCACCGTCAGGGAGTCATACAGGCCGAAGAAATCCTGCAGGAAGCCGATGCGCCGATGCACCTCGCGCGGGCGTTCCACGGCGTCCAGCCCGTCAACGATGACGCGGCCGGACAGGGGCGGATCAAGGGCCGCGAGGCAGCGCATGAGCGTTGTCTTCCCGGCCCCGTTCGGCCCCACCAACGCGGTCACGGTACCGGGCGCGACGGCGAAGGTGACATCGTCAAGCGCCCGGAACCCCGGATAGTCCTGGGTCAGGCCCTCAACGGAGACAAGCGGCGTTGGGTGGGCACTCGGCGAGATCAAGTGTCGGTCTCTCCAGCGGCACGACGGACCTGCACGCGCGCGGCCGCGCGTGGGCGCCAGCTTAACCGAGCCATCGGCGCGGGTCACGACCCGACCCGACCCGAACCGTGCCAAGACCCTGCATCAAGAAAAGGACCCCGCCGCATATCACGACGGGGTCAAAGTCTCAGCATGAGGAGATGCCTGAACGACACGGACATCCATCGAATCCTGTGTCCTTGCAGGACAGTGTTAGTGTCCCCGGGAACAGGGTCCGGACGCAAGCGCGCCGTGCGCCGGCGGCCACCCGGCCCGTCCCGCCGTCACACCCAACGGGGAGAAGTCCTTAAAATAGAATGGGTTGCAGATCCGGCGCCAGGGGTGGCCGCAGCAGTCCAACCGGCGTGCCCGGACCGGGGCGGATCCGTTGGACCCGGCCGGAGGCCCGGAACCGACGCGACTCCAAAACGCTGCTCCAACAGGGCTCAGGGACACGGCGCGGCGCGACGGACCTTTGGCGCGGGGGACCCGTATCGCGTTGCCGGGCGACACCCAGTCCCGAACAATTTTATTATAATACTTTTATAAGATATGCCGAAGTGACTAAGAAGGAAGTACACGCAAATCAATAGAAGGCATCCATCCGGACAATTGGCAAGCAGCTCACAATTGTGGTCTAATTCATAGGATGGGGGATGTGATCCCGGTCACGGCGGAAGGATTTCTTCGGACCGACCGGTCCATTCGACCGGGACCCATGTTTCGGGCGGCCGCGTCGGGTGCTGAAGGAATCAGTGCAAGGAGTCAGTCCCATGTCGGCCGCCTTTATCGATCCGCGTCTCCGCGTGGCGCGGCCGAACGCCAGCGCGTCGCGCCAGACACCGTGCCATTCCGGCGCCCCGGAAGCCCGGAAACGCCACATAGAGGGCACGGGCCTGGGGCTGGCGCTGGTGAAGTCCCTCATGGACCTGCACGGTGGCACGGTCAGCGTGGACAGCAGCCCCGACCGGGGCAGCACCTTCACCGTTTGCTTCCCCGGCCGGTCGGCGGGGCCGTGCGACAACGCCTGATCGGCAGCGTCTCCCGCAGGGTTACCAGGTGCCGGTGTTGGGCATGGAAACCCACGGGTCCTCCGGCGGCAACGGGTCGCCAGCCTGCAACAGTTCGACCGAGTGGCCGTCCGGCGATCGCACGAACGCCATATGGCCGTCACGCGGCGGCCGGTTGATGGTCACGCCCCGGTCCATCAGGTGCCGGCAGGCGGCGTAGACGTCCGCGACCCGAAAGGCGATGTGCCCGAAGTTGCGGCCGCCGGAGAGGTCTTCCGGGTCCCAGTTCCAGGTCAACTCGATTTCCGCCTCGGGGTTTTCCGGTGCGGCCAGGAAAACCAACGTAAAGCGGCCCTTTTCCGACTCGCGGCGGCGGGTCTCTCGCAGGCCCAGGCCGTCCACAAAGAAGGCCAGGGCGCGATCAAGGTCGCTGACCCGCAACATGGTGTGAAGAAATCTCATGGTATGGGCTATTCCCTGTCTGCTAGGCAAAGGAGGTGGATCTTGCGCGCCATCCGGGGTGACGGAACGATGCTGGCGCTTGCCATGCCCCCGTAAGGAGCGCGAGACTGTGACGGTGGCGCAGTCCGGAGCACACGGTAATGGAAACCCGGGACCAACCCCTGATCGATGTTTTCGTGGCCGACAAGAGCCCGTTGGTTCGCATGGCCATGAAGACCCTGCTGGGCGCGGACCCCCGCTTCAACCTGCTGGGCACGGCCGAGGACGGTGAGTTGTTCATGCGCGCGCTGGACTCCTTGACCTTTCGGGTGGGGATCATCGGCTGGGTCATGCCCTATATGGACGGCGCCGGCGTGCTGGAGAGGCTGCGCGATCGCCCCGAGCCCAAGCCGGCCATGCTGGTCTACACCGGCGATCCGGACCCGGGCATCCCGCGCCGTGTCATGGAACTGGGAGGTGCCGGCTACTGCTGCAAGTCCGAACGACCCGACCGGCTGTTGTCCGCCATCGATACCGTGGCGCGGGGCCACATGACCTTTCCCTACACCGACATCACGCGACTGGAAAACCGGCCCGCCTCACCCCTCGACAGCTTGACGGCACGGGAACGGGAACTGCTGGCCTGCCTGGCAGAGGGCCAGTCCAACGCCCACATCGCGGCGCGCTTCGGCATCTCTCTGCACACCGTCAAGTTCCACCTTAAGAACGTGTTCGGCAAGCTGGGCGTGTCCAACCGGGCCGGCGCGGTGGCCGCCTTCATGGCTGCGTCGCGGCGAAGCGCGCCGTCGGACGCGCCAGCCCGTGCCGGCTCATCCCCGCCGGACCCGGCGGCATGACCCGTGCCCCGCCCGAACGAGGGAATCCGTGCCTGCCCGAAAGAGTTTCCTCGCCTGACTGACGGGGCGTTTCCCCGCCCGCATCCCTTCGTTAGCGTCCACACTTACGCGGATCGGCGACCCGCGCGATCCCACCGCGTCCCGACAGCCGACGGAGACGAACGGCCATGATGAGCATGACCGGGGCGAACGCGCCCCTGTTCCTGTATGCCCTGCGCACCGTGACCGAGGCGGCGGCCTTGGCCGCCTATGACTGGATCGGCCGCGGCCGTAAGGAGGACGGCGACGGCGCCGCCGTGGATGCCATGCGCGAGGCCCTCAACCATCTGGCCTTCGAGGGCGTGGTCGTCATCGGCGAGGGCGAGAAGGATGAGGCGCCGGCGCTGTACAACGGCGAACAGGTGGGCCAGCCGTCGGGCGACATCCGGCTTGATATCGCCGTCGATCCGGTCGAGGGAACCTCGTATCTCGCCAATGGCCTGGCCAACGCGCTGGCCGTCATCGCGGTGGCCCCGCGCGGCTCCATGATGGACCCCGGTCCGGCGTTCTACATGGACAAGCTGGTGGTGCCGCCGGCCGCGCGCGGCAAGATCGATCCAACCTGGCCGGTCGAACGGCGCCTGACGGCGCTTTCGCAGGTGCTCGACAAGCCAATCGGCGAGTTGACCATCTATGTCCTGGACAAACCGCGCCACAAGGCCATGATCCAGCGCATCCATGAAGCCGGCGCGCGGGTCGCGCTGTATGCGGCCGGGGACGTGGCCGGCGGCCTGCTGGCGTCGATGCCGGATTCAGGCATCGACGCCCTGATGGGCACCGGCGGCACGCCCGAGGGCATCATGACCGCCTGCGCCGTTCGCGCCCTTGGCGGTGACTGCATGGCCCGCCTGGACCCGCAGTTGCCGAGCGAGCAGATCGCGGTCCGCGACGCCGGGCTGAGCACCGAACGCTGGTATGCCATGGAAGAGATGATCAGTTCGCCGAACGTCTTCTTCTGCGCCACGGGCATCACCGAGGGACTGCTTCTGGATGGTGTCCAGCGCCACCCCGCCGCCCATCGCCTGCACACCCTGATGATCTCCGGGGGCAGCGGCGAGCGGCAGTACCTGGTCAACTGGCGCCCCCGCAAGGCCGCCACGGCCTAGGCGGGAGCCCGGACCGGACCTGCGCCACTCGCGCGCCCGTCGCGCATGACTGCCCGCGCGTCTGGCGCGCATGACTGCCCGCGCATCTTGCGCGCATGACCGAACGACGTTGGGAGGGACCCTCCATCATGCCATTCAAGCGCTACGATCGCCCCGTCATCCTGGGTCTGGTCGGCGATTCCGCCAGCGGCAAGACAACCATGACCAATGGGATCGCGCGCATCCTGGGCGAGGACCGGGTGGCCGCCATCCGCACCGACGACTATCATATCTATTCGCGTGCCGAGCGGCGCGAGAACGGTCTTTCGGCCCTTGACCCCAAGGCCAACTATTTGGATATCCTGGAACAGCACCTGGAGTTGCTGAACCAGGGCAGGCCGATCCTGAAACCGGTCTATCACCACAACACCGGCGACCTGGCGCCGGCGGAATACGTTGCGCCGCGCCCGTTCATCATCGTCGAGGGGCTGCTGGGCTATGCTTCGCGCGAAATGCGTGACTGCTTTGACGTCAAGGTCTTCCTGGAACCCGAGGAGGACCTGCGCGTGGCCTGGAAGATCCGCCGCGACACGGCCGAGCGCGGCTATACCCGCGAGCAGGTGCTGGCCTCGCTGAAAAAACGCGAGGCCGACAGCCGCGAGCACATCCAGCCTCAGCGCGCCTTTGCCGACATCGTGGTCCAGTTCCGCCGCCCCGAGGGCCAGGCGGACGAGCAGGGCGCCCATCTGGACGTCCATCATCTGTTGCGGCCCACCCTGCCCCATCCCAACCTGGCCCCGCTGGTGGACGCAGGCGCCAAGAACGAGATCAGCCTGGACCTGACCCGCGACGAGGACGGCAAGCCCGTCGACGTGCTGGGCCTGTCGGGCGGACTGACCGACGAGCGCGCGGCGGCGCTGGAAAGCCTGCTTTGGGGCCTGATCCCCGAAGCCAGCCACCTGCGCGAGAACGTGGGCGAGTTCACCAATGCGCAGAACAAGCGCGAGGTCAGCCACTCGCTGGCGCTGTCGCAGTTGCTGATCGCCTATCATATGGTCAAGGCGGCCATGGGCGTGCACGTGATCTAAAACGGATGACGGCCGGCCCCATAGCCGGTCGCCGACCCGTCAAGACCCAGAGCAGACCGGGCTGCCCGCTTCACCACCGCGCGGGCGCGCCCGCCTGAGGAAGGACCGAACCATGACCCAGCATTCGCCCGCTCCCGCCGCCCTTCATGACCAAATGGCCAACTGCATCCGCTTTCTGGCCGCCGATGCCGTTCAGGCCGCGAAGTCCGGTCACCCCGGCATGCCGATGGGCATGGCCGATGTGGCCACGGTGCTGTTCACCCGTTTCCTGAAGTTCGACGCCGCCGATCCGGCCTGGCCCGACCGCGACCGCTTTGTTCTGTCGGCCGGCCACGGCTCCATGCTGGTGTATGCCCTGGCGTATCTGACCGGCATGCCGGGCATGGACATTGACGACCTGAAGACCTTCCGTCAGCTCGGCAGCAAGACCGCCGGCCACCCGGAATATGGTCACGCCCCCGGCATCGAGGTCACCACCGGCCCCCTGGGCCAGGGCATCGCCACCTCGGTCGGCATGGCCCTGGGCGAGCGCATGGGCGCTGCCACCCATGGCGCCGATCTGGTGGACCACCATACCTATGTCATCGCCGGCGACGGCTGCCTGATGGAAGGCGTCAGCCACGAGGCGATCTCGCTGGCCGGCCACCTCAAACTGGGCCGGCTGATCGTGCTGTGGGATGACAACAGCATCTCCATTGACGGCCCCACCGACCTGTCGGTCTCTGACGATCAGCTTGCCCGGTTCGCCGCCAGCGGCTGGGAGACGACCCGCGTGGACGGCCACGACCCCGAGGCCGTCGCCGCCGCCATCGCCGCCGCCCGGAACACCGACAAGCCCAGCCTGATCGCCTGTCGCACGGTCATCGGCAAGGGCGCGCCCACCAAGCAGGGCACCGCCGCCACCCACGGCGCCCCGCTGGGCGACGAGGAAATCGCCGCCGCGCGCGAGGCCGCCGGCTGGACCCTGCCGCCCTTCGAACTGCCGGCCGAGGCGCTGGACGCCTGGCGTGCCGCCGGCATACGCGGGGCCGAGGCGCGCAAGGCCTGGGTCGCCCGCCTGGAGGCCGCCGCGCCCGAGACCCGCGCGGCGCTGCAGCAAGCGCTGTCCGGCGCCCTGCCCGCCGGCTGGGACGAGGCCCTGAAGGCCCACATCGCCAAGCTGATCGAGGACAAGCCCAAGGTCGCCACTCGGGTCGCCTCGCAAAAGGCGCTGGAAGCCCTGGTGCCGGCGGTGCCCACGCTGGTTGGCGGCTCGGCCGATCTGACCGGCTCCAACAACACCAAGGTCGGCGGCATGGACCCGGTCGCCGCGCCGGACTACGCCGGGCGCTATATCTATTACGGCGTACGCGAACACGGCATGGCCGCCGCCATGAACGGCCTTGCCCTGCATGGCCTGCACATCCCGTATGGTGGCACCTT
>CAYFTQ010000057.1:0-10422 GCA_964346035.1 uncultured Roseospira sp.
CAGGTCAACGCCGGCGGCGGCCGCGCGCGCGCGCACGCCGCGCAGGGAGTCCAGTTCGGCCTCGCCGCCCGCGCGGCTGGCCACGATCAGCTTTTCGCAGCGGTCATGGGAAAGGCCGCGGCTGTGCAGATACGCATACAGCATTTCCTTGCCGCGCACGCACAGGCGGGCCTTAAGACTGCCGTTGGGGTAGTACACGCCGGCGTGGATGACCTCGCTATTGCGGGAACTGGTGACGGTCCCGAAGGTCTCCGCCGCTTCCAGAACGACAACCTCGCGGCCGGCCAGCGCCAGCGCCCGCGCCACCGCCAGGCCCACCACCCCGGCCCCGATCACAACGCACTCGACGCGCTCCATGCCCGTATCCGTTCTTGCTCATCAACCGGTCACCACCCTCTTGCCAATGCGGGCGACGACACCACATCTGATCGGAATAACGGACCATTCGGTCCAATTACGGACGGCCCGCCACACGCGCCGCGCCACGATCAGGGTCGCGAGTGTGCGAAGTGCGGCGCGGCCGGTCAAGCTCGCGGCGGCCGCCCTGCCATCAGGAAGGCCACCTCGCAAGGGGCGGGGTCATGGCTGTTGCCGGGTGTCACACGATGGGGGAGAAAGGCACGCCACCAGACCGGCCCGACCTTACCATACGCCGTCGGCCCGCTCATCCTCGCGCACTGGTTCGGTCACAACAAACCTCGGCAGTATAGAGGACTGATCGAACGTGCAACGGATTCATTTTTATCGCAGCGGCTGTTGTGTTCAAGGGGGGGGCCCCATGGATGCGTCGCCGCACCGGGAGGCCCGCCATGCGCCACGTTGTTCTTTTTGCCACCGTGCTTCTTGTCGCCTTAACGACTCCGGTCCTGATGGCCCCGATGTCCAGCCCGGCCCTCGCCGACACGGACGAACGCGTGCCGTCCGCCTGGACGCGAGAGTTTCCGAAGACCGATTTCTCCACGCGCGCCGTGTCGCTGGACTCGTTCCTGTCCGGCGGTCCGCCACGCGACGGCATTCCGTCGATCGACGATCCGTCCTTCCGCCCTGTCTCCGAGGTCGGCGCGGTCAAGCCCAAGGAACCGGTGGTGGTCGTAACCCACCGGGACGAGGCGCGGGCCTACCCGCTGAGCATCCTGATGTGGCATGAAATCGTCAACGACACCCTTGGGGGCCGACCGATCGCCGTGACGTACTGCCCGTTGTGTGGCACCGGCATCGTGTTCGACCGTCAGGTCGGCGACCGCGTCCTGACGTTCGGCACCTCGGGCCGGCTGCGCAACTCCAACCTTGTGATGTACGATCGCCAGACGGAAAGCTGGTGGCAGCAGATGACGGGCGAGGCCATCGTGGGCACCCTGACCGGCCAGACGCTGGAGATGGTCGGGGCCGGCTTGATGCCCATTGAGACCTTCCGGTCGCGGCACCCCAGCGGCAAGGTGCTGGTGCCGGCGAACCCGACGGCGCACCAGTACGGCGCCAACCCCTATGTCGGGTATGACAGCAGCCAGCGCCCGTTCCTGTTCGACGGCGACTTGCCGGAGGGCATCGCGCCCCTGGCTCGGGTGGTGATCGTGGACGGAACCGCCTATGCGCTCGACATGATCCGGCGCGCGGGAACGCTGGAGATCGACGGCCTGCGTTTCACGCACACGCCCGGCATGGTGTCGGCGCTGGACGCGCCGCGTATCGAATGGGGCGGTGACGTCGGGGCGGTGCAGGTGGCGTCGATCGAATCACCACGGGAAATGGTGCCACACTTCATCGCCTTCGCCTTTGCCTTTCACGCCTTTGAACCGGACGCCCCCATCGTCACCGAGGCCCCTTGACGGTATCGGGGCACAAGCGCGAGGGCCGGGGGAAGAGCACGCTCACTGTCGTTCCCCGGTCCGGCACGCTGTCCAGAGAGATGGCGGCCCCGTGCAGGTCGGCCAGGGCCTTGACCAGCGCCAGCCCCAGTCCGGTGCCCTGGATGGCCAGGGCATCCGCCTGACGCGCGCGCGTGAAGACGCGAAACAGACCGACCTGGTCCTCTGGCGCGATCCCGATGCCGGTATCCGAGACCGACAGTTCCAGACCGCCGTCTGCATGAGTCCGCAACCGGACAGTGACGGCCCCGCCGGCGGGCGTGAACTTCACGGCATTGCTGAGAAGGTTGAGGAGGATCTGACTCACGGCGCGCTCATCGGCCTCCAGGGGCGCCGGGTCGGGTGGCACGCAGGAGGTCAGGGCGAGCCGCTTGTCCTTGGCCGCAACGGCCATGTGGTCGAGGCAGTCCGACACGATCGCGGCGGGGTCCAGGCGCGCCAAGTCCAGCGTCCTGGCGCCGGCCTCGATACGCGACAGGTCCAGCATGTCATTGATCAGCGCCAGCAGGAACCGCGCGCTGCCCAGCACGTGAACAGCGTATTCCCCGTACCGTTCGGGCAGCGGACCGAAGGTTCCCAGGGCCATCATCTCGGTGAAGCCGATAATGGCGTTCAGCGGTGTTCGCAGTTCGTGACTCATGCAGGCCAGAAAGCGTGACTTCTCCGCATTGGCGGCGCGAGCCACGTCCATGATCCGGACAGCCTCCTGGCGCGCCTGATCCAGCGCTGCCAGGCGCCGGCGCTCCTCGGTGACGTCGCGGATCACGCCGAACACCGCCTTCGGGCCGTCCGGACCGTCCTCGCGGCGGCCATCCGACCAGATGATGCGCTCGCCGTCGTGGCGCCGGATTCGGAACTCGTACTGTTCCGGTTGGCCGGTGGCCGCGATACGGACCAGAGCGTCATCAATGATGGACCGGTCTTCAGGATGGACGTGGTCCAGGATGCTATCGTATTCGGTGTGAAACTCCTCGGGCTTGAGAGCGAAGATCGCGAACACGCCCTCGGACCAGATCACCTGACCGGTGTGCAGATCGCGGCGCCAGTGCCCGACGCCGCCGAGGAGTTGAGCCTCGACATACTGCTCGTGCGCCAATTCCTGAGCCTGGTCGCGCCCCATGCGGTCACTGACATCGCGGCCGACGAAGTACAGGTGATCGCCATCGCGCTGTCCGGTCCACTCGACCCAGACCCAATCGCCCTCGGCGGCTCCCTGGCGGTTGGTAAACGTGCGCTCCCACACCGTACCAATGTCAGCGATCGCCGCCAGGGTCTCCTCCACATCGTCCGGGTGAACCATGCCGGACAGCCCGCGTCCCCTGGCCGTATCAAGGTCCCAGCCCAGAATGCGCGTAAAGGCCGCGTTGGCCGCGATCACCTGGCCGTCGCGCGCGCACACCATCAGAATGTCGCGGCTGTTGTCGATCAACGCCGCCTGATGCACAAGCGGAATGGTTGAGAATACCATGGCACCCCGGCTTGTTCGCCCAGAAAACTTGCCCAGAAAACTTGCCCGGAAAACTTGCCCGGAAAACTTGCCCGGAAACGTCGTCAAGACGAGCGCCGGCCCGCCCATCGCCTATTGTCTCGTGGCCACCAGGAAACGGTTCTTTCCGTTACCCGGCTGGATGCCAAGTGTAACGCCTCAAAGTCCGCGCCGCGAGTCCATGTTTTCGGGCATTGCGAGCATCACCGCAGAGCCGGCCAGCGAACGGCCGCCGACGCGAACGCCGGGATCGCGTTTTTTGGTCATATTTTCACTTGAATA
Source organism: uncultured Roseospira sp. (assembly GCA_964346035.1). GTDB lineage: Bacteria > Pseudomonadota > Alphaproteobacteria > Rhodospirillales > Rhodospirillaceae > Rhodospira. Next base: position 3,634 of record CAYFTQ010000057.1, read on the forward strand.
ATATTCAAACGTGTTTTCGGATACGGAAGGACATGCGCAGCCCGGACCAGGGCCGGCCAACGGGGAGGGACAAGTCCATGAGCACGACAACACAGGTCTGGTTCGCCACCAACCGATCCGAGCCGCGCAGCGGCCGCAAGACCTATGGCGATCGGTTCAACAGCGATGGCCCGCATTTCTATGAGGTCGGTGGCGCAGAGGTAACCTGGAACAGCCCCGGGGCGTCGCTGGCCGACCGGGACTGGGACGACGCCACGGTCAGCGTATCAAAGGCCAGGCAGATCCGGCCCGACAGGCTGGATGCCGAAACCATCCCGGAGATCACCCGCAAGCGCGAGACCGGCGCCAAGCTGGGCAGCAACGAACTGTTCGCGGACCTGCGCCGGCGCGTGCGCGAGGCGCAAGGCGACATCCTTCTCTACATCCACGGCTTTGCCAACGGCTTCGAGGATTCGCTCATGCGCGCCGCGCAACTCAGCGAGGTCTACGCCTTTGACTGCCCCGCCGGCCGAACCCGGCCAGCCGGGCACGTGCAGCCCCTGACGGTGGTTTTTGCGTGGCCCTCGGACGGCATGGTGCAACCGCCCTGGAAATACGCCAGCGACCGCGACGACGCCGCCATGTCGGGCGTGGCCATGGCGCGCGCCCTGCGCCGCTTCATCGATTTCCTGGACGCCGACGAGGGCGACCGCTGCCCCTACCGCATTCATCTGGTCGCCCACTCCATGGGCAACTGGGCGCTACGCCATGCCGTCCAGGGGCTGCGCGCCCTGAACGACGGCGCCCGGCTGCCACGCCTGATCGACAGTGCGTTCCTGATGGCCGCAGACGAGGACGACGACTGCTTCGAGCATGACGCCAAGCTGCGGCCGCTGTCCGAGCTGGCGCGGCGCATTCACGTCTACCACAGCGCGGACGACATCGCCCTTCACGTCAGTGACAAGACCAAGGGAAACCGCGACCGCCTTGGCACCGCCGGGCCGCGCAGCTTCAGCGGTCTGGATACACGAATCAAAGCCATTGACTGTTCCGTGGTGGACGGCACAGACCTGTTTCACGGCAGTCACCAATATTACCGATTGCGGCCGGAGGTGATCGCGGACGTACGGGCCGTGTTGGCCGGGTCGGGCTCGCCGGGGCAGATCCCGGGCCGCGAGGTGATCGAGCCCGGGCGGCGCTATCGTCTGCACGCCGCCAGCATCACCGGATAACCCGAACCGGCCCGGGACCGGCCCGGAACCGGCATACGGCCGCTCCTATGACTGGCCGCCAGCGGTGGGGCGGAAGCGGCCGGGGTGCTGGCCCTCGCCGACGGCGCCCAGAACCGCCAGGCTATCGCCGGTCTTGGCGACGCCCGGGAAGTGGCGCCCGATCAGCATGCCGTCCAGTTTGGCAAAATAGTCCCGCGGCGCCACGCCGGTCCGGTCCGTCGGCCACAGGCGGGCCAGCATGTCCCCGGCCCGCACGGTCTCGCCCAGGTCCACGCACATTTCCAGCATGCCGTCCACATCGGCAAAGGTGAAACAGTCCATGGACGGCATGTCCAGGCTCTGCGAGGGCTCGATCGTCACTTCGCCCTCAAGCACGCCGGCATGGATCAGCACGTTGCGAACCCCCTTGCGAGCGATACGGGCCGTTTCGGCCGTGGCGGTGCCACCGCCGCGCAACTCGGTACTGACGAAGGTCTTGCCGGCCTCCTCGGCGGCGGTATCGAACAGCCCGGCGGTGTCGATCTCCAGCATCTTGGCGGTATAGGGCGCGTTGAAGGCGGTGGCGGCTTCCTCGCAGCGGGCTTCCTGGGTCTTGTCCGGCAGCACGTGGGAGGCGGCAAAGGGCAGGAAATCCAGCGTGGAGCCGCCGGCGTGGATATCCAGCACCAGATCGGACATGGGCAGAAGGTAGCGCTGGATATAATCCGCGATCTTCTGCGTCACGGTGCCGTCGGCGGCGCCGGGAAACATGCGGTTGAGGTTGCCGCTGTCTATCGGAGAGGTACGCCGCCCGGCCCGGAAAGCCGGATAGTTCATGAACGGCAGCATGATCACGCGGCCGGTCATGACGGCCGGATCGATGGACCGGGCCAGGTCCAGAATGGCCAGCGGTCCCTCGTACTCGTCGCCGTGGTTCGCCCCGGTGATCAGGACGGTGGGGCTGTGGCCGTTCTTGGCCACGCAGATGGGAATCATCAGGTTGCCCCAGGCGCTGTCATCGCGGCTCCATGGCAACCTTAGAAACCCGTGCTGCACGCCGTCGGCGTCGAAATCGACGGTCGGCACGATAGACGACGGCTGCTCGTACATCAGCGACATGAGCGTTTGGTCCTAGTCCTTGATCACCAGGGCGCGCGGCGAGTTGGCCAGAATCTCCGGCCCGCGCTCTCCGATCACCAGGCTTTCGGTGATCTCGAAGCCCCAAGACTCCATCCACAGGCCGGTCATGAAATGGAAGGTCATGTTGGGTTCCAGCACGGTGCGGTCACCGGGCCTGAGGCTCATGGTACGCTCGCCCCAGTCCGGCGGATAACTGACCCCGATGGGATAGCCGGTGCGGTTGTCCTTGGTGATTCCATGGCGTTTCAGCACCGCGAAGAAGGCGTTGGCGATGTCCTCGCAGGTGTTCCCCGCATACGCCTTTTCGAGCCCGGCTTCCATCCCTTCCAGAACCGCCTTTTCCGCATCCAGGAAGTACTGGGGCGGCTTGCCCAGATAAATCGTGCGCGACAGCGGGCAGTGATAGCGATGATAGCAACCCGCAATCTCGAAGAAGGTGCCCTCATCGGACCGGATAGGCTGATCGGTCCAGGTCAGGTGAGGCGCGGAGGCCTCCACCCCGGACGGCAACAGGGGCACGATGGCCGCATAGTCGCCGCCGAACTCCGGTGTGCCGCGCAGGGCGGCGTCATAGATCTCGGCCACCAGGTCGCATTTGCGCATGCCGGGCTCGATGGTCTCGCGGATACGCGCGTGCATGGCGTCCACGATCAGGGCTGCCTTGCGCATGTAATGCAGTTCGGTGTCCGACTTGACGGCGCGCTGCCAATTGACCAGCGCCGTGGCGTCCTGGAAACGGGCGTTGGGCAACTCTCGCAGAAGAGTGGTATAGGCGGCCGCCGAAAAATAGTAGTTGTCCATTTCCACCCCGATGCGGCGCGCACCCCAGCCATGATCCCGGACCAGGGCGGCCAACACCTCCATCGGGTGGCAGACGGTGGACTGGACGTAATGGTCCGGATAGGCGTGGATGCGCTCCTCCGGCAGCCACGAGGTCAGGCGCGCGCCGTTGCCGTCCTGGCCGCGCCCGAACCAGAGCGGGTCGTCATCCAGCGGCAGGACCACGGCCTGATGCACATAGAACGACCAGCCGTCATAACCGGTCAGCCAGTTCATGTTGGACGGATCGCTGACGATCAGCAGATCAAGACCGGCGGCGTCCATGGCCGCCCTGGTCTTGGCGACACGCTGGTCGTATTCGGTGCGGGAAAAGCGGTGCGGGCCGGGTTGTTCCATGCGCGGGGTCCCTTTTGGTGGTCAGGACTCGGGTGATCAGGACTCGAAGGCGGTGCCGGCGCCGCTGTCGGACACCCGCCGGTTGGCCAGCGTCGCGATGGCGGTGTCCTGGACGCCGGTGCCGGTCAGGTCGGCGACGGTGATCTGGCTGGCGTCGGTGCGGCCGGCGGCCGTCGCGGCGATGATCGCGCCCAGCTCGGGAAAGCTCTCTTCGGCGCCGATCAGATCGGCGTCGATGGCGTGGTGGAGTTCGCCCAGGCGGCGGGTCTGATCCAGGCTGTCGGCGACGTAGAGGTCGGCGCGCCGGATGGCTGCCGGGTCCAGTTCGTTCTTGTGCTCGGCATCGGAGCCCATCGCGGTGACGTGCTGGCCGGCGGACAGCCAGTCCGCCGACAGGATCGGTCTCGGGCTGGGCGTGGTCAGGACGACGATATCGGCGCCCTCGACCGCTTCGCGTGCCTGAGGCGCGGCCGTTACGGCGATATCCAACTCGTCCGACAGTTGGGCGGCGCGGGCGCTGGCCTTGGCGCCGTCGCGCGCCCACAGGGTGGCGGATTCGATCGGGCGCACCAGGGTCAGGGCCTTGAGTTGAAGTCCGGCCTGGACCCCCGCGCCCAGAATGGCGGCATGGCGGGCGTCGGCGCGGGCCAGATGGCGCGCGGCCACGGCACCGGCGGCGGCGGTGCGCACGTCGGTCAGATAGCCGTTGTCCAGGAACACCGCCTGCAACAGGCCGGTCCGGGCGCTGAACAGGCACATCAGGCCGTTGACGCTGGCCAGGCCGAGTTTTGGATTGTCGAAGAATCCGGGGCTGATCTTGATGGCGAAGCCGTCGAGGCCGGGGACATAGGCGGTCTTGACGTCCACCTCGCCGTTGGCCTCGGCGATGTCCAGACGCAGGATCGGCGGCATCACCACGCCGCCTTCGGCCAGCCGGGCGAAGGCCTGCTCGACGCAGGCGACGGCCTCCAGGTCCAGCGCCACGGCAGCGCGCAACTCGGCCTCGGTAACGATGCGGATTGTGGCCATGACGCTCTCTCCTAGGGTTCCAGACGCTCGGCGTCGGACCAGCCCGCGATGATCCGGCGGTGCAACCCCATGTCGATGTTGCGGCCGCTGAGCAGCACGATGGCCGGGCCGTCGATGGTGACCCGACCCGAAAGCAGCGCGGCCAGGCCGACGGCGCCGGCGCCCTCGACGATCTCGCGTTCCTGGGTGTAGGCGTGGCAGATGCCGGCGGCGATGTCGTCCTCGCTCAGGGTCAGGGTGTCGTCCACCAGGTCGCGCACCATGGCGAAGGTATGGGCGTTGTCCGTGCCGATACCGCCGCCCAGCGAGTCGGCCAGGCTGGCTTCCTCGCGCACCGCCACCGGGTGGCCGGCGCGCAGGCTTTCGACCATCGCCGCGCCCTTTTCCATGCTGATGCCGATGACGCGCACCCTGGGGTTGGCGGCCTTCACCGCCAGCGCGATGCCGGCGATCAGGCCGCCGCCCGACAGCGGGACCAGCACCGTCTCGACGTCCGGGCGGTCCTCGGCCATCTCCAGGCCGACGGTGCCCTGACCGGCGATGATGTCGGGATGATCGAACGGCGGCAGCATGGTCAGGCCATCGTCGGCCACCAGCCGGTCGACCTCTTGCTGGGCCTCGTCCTGGCTGGCGCCGACGATGCGGACCTCGGCGCCGAGCGCGCGAATGGCCTCGACCTTGTTCTCCGGCACCAGCGAGGACATGCAGATGACACAGCGCGCTCCGGCGGCGCGGGCGGCGTGGGCCAGGCCGCGCCCGTGGTTGCCGGTGGAGACACCGACGATGCCGCGTGCCCGCTCGGCATCGCTGAGCGCCAGCACGGCGTTGGTGGCGCCGCGCACCTTGAAGCTGCCGGTCACCTGATGGTGTTCGCGCTTCAGCCAGACCGGCGCGTCGCACCGCTCTGTCAGGGATGGCGACGGCTCCAGCGAGGTGCGCCGGACATGGGGCGCGATGCGGCGGCGGGCGGTCAGGATGTCGGCAACGGAGATCGGCATGGGTTCGGGTCCTCGCGGGGAGACTCAGGGGATCAGCCCGTCCGGAACCGGCAGCGCCGACAGCCGACCCAGGCCGGCCAGGGGCGCCGCGATGCCGCACAGCCTGAGCGCCAGCCAGAGCGCGGCCTGATTGCTGGTCACAACCGGGCGCCCCATGGCGGCCTCTATGGTGTCCACCACCTCGGCGGCCCTGACGGCGGTGCACGAGATGAACAGGGCGTCGCTGTCCGGATGCAGGGCCGGCGCGGCCTCGGCAACGATCACCTCGGGTCGGACGCGGGCCATGTCCCGGTCGTCGCGCAGGCCCCAGCAGGTCAGGCCGTCAATGCCATAACCGCGGGCAGAGAAGGTGTCGGTAACCGCGCGCGAAATGTCGGGCAGATAGGGCGCCAGCACGCTGATCCGGCGCGCGCCCAGCGCCCGCAAGGCAGCGTCGGCGGCCAGGACCGGGTTGATCACGGCGGCGCCGGGCTTGACCGCACGGACCGCTCCGGCCACACCGGCATCGCCGATCACGGCCGAGGCCGAGGTGCAACCGAAATGCACCACATCCACGTCAACACCCGGCACCAGCCGCGCCGCGCCGGCGGTGACATGCGCCTCCAGCACCGCCAGGCCCTGGGGCGTATCCGGATTGTCGTACGGAACCCGGGTGCCGTGGGTGTCCACGTCGAGACCTGGACACAGGCGGGCGAAGTCGCGTTCGATGGTCAGGTCGGTTTCCAGCAGCACAAGGCCGATGCGCTTGCGAGCGGCCGCCGGAACGAAAGCGGGCGCCGAGCCCGGCGACCCCAGATTCGAGACCCGCGTGTGCATCGTGTTTCCTTCCCCGACCCGAGGTTCGCCGATCAAACCCGCACGCCTACTGTGCGAGCCAGCGACCCGTTTGGGCAATGCCCTGGCGGCGAAAATCCCGCCAAAAAGGCTGTGGAAGGGGGAAGATTCTTCTGTAGTCCCGAGGGCGATCAGAGAATTGTCCTTCGTTCGGGGCGCGGCATGGCCGCCCGTGGCCCACCCCGGCAGCGCCTCCGCCGGCGCCGCCAGGGGCCCCCTGCCCGGCCGCGCGAACGCCGGCAAACGGCAAGGGAACCAGCCCCTTGGCGCCGTTCACCCGGGATGCCCGGTGGATCCGGCGCGCGCGCCCGCCGGGCCAGGCCAGCGCACCCTTGCCCCCGGCCGCGCGCGAGACCGTCCGACCCCCCCCCCCGGCGTCTTTCGGTATTGACGGCCGCGCAGAACTTCGTTGCGATAAGTGC
>CAYFTQ010000058.1:0-10385 GCA_964346035.1 uncultured Roseospira sp.
CGGACGCTCACCCCACCACCGGCGGTGACAGCCGGACGCAGGGGGATAAGCCGGGTATACAATTCACCCAACCTAGAAGGATACCTCATGCGCCCGACGACACGTTTGCGGTCTCTCATCGCGGCGCCGGGCCTTTGCGTCATGCCCGGGGTCATTGATCCGCTGAGCGCCCGAATCGCTGCCGATGCCGGGTTCGAGGCCGTCACCTGCGGCGGTTTCGCGGCCACGGCCACGCTGCTGGGCCAGCCCGACAGCTCGCAACTCGGCATGACCGAGATGGCCGACCACTACGCCCGCATCTGCGATGCCGTGGACATTCCGGTCTTCGGCGACATGGACACCGGCTTCGGCAATGTCACCAATGTGCGCCGCGCCGTGCGCGCCTATGAGAACGCCGGCCTGGCCGGCTTTTTCCTGGAAGACCAGGTCTTCCCCAAGCGCTGCGGCCACATGGCCGGCAAGGCCGTGGTGCCGGCAGAGGACATGCTGGCCAAGCTGAAGGCCGCGCTGGATGCCCGTCGCGATCCGGATCTGGTCATCATGGCGCGCACCGACGCGCTGGCAGTGAATGGGCTTGACGATGCAATCGAAAGGGTCAACCTGTACCGGGAGTGCGGGGTCGATATGCTGTTCGTGGAAGCGCCGACCAGCATCCAGGACATGGAACGCATCTGTCGTGAGGTGAATGGCCCGTGCATGGCGAACAATGTCGAGGGCGGGTTGTCTCCGCTGCTGTCCGTGGACGAACTGCAACGGATCGGCTATGCCGCCGTGGCCTTTCCGGTCGGGCCGCTGTTCGCCGTCGCGCACACCCTGCGCGCCCTGCTGTCGGATTTGCGTCAAACCGGGACGACAGCCGGGTGGTCCGACCGTATGCTGGCCTTCGACGACTTCACGGCGCAGGTCGGCCTTCCCGCTCTGCGCCAGCGTGAACAGTCCACTATGGATGCCGCCGCCGTCCTGGCCGAACGGAAATCCAGGAACACCGCCTGAACGACCTCGGAGGATTCGCCAAAAATGACCGTCACCAAGACTGCCCTTGGCGCCCTGGCTGGCGCCGCCCTGTTCGGCTCCGGCCTGGCCGGCGTCGCACTGGCCGCCGATGACGCCACTGTCATGCGCATCAGCCACCAGTTGCCGCCCAAGCATCACATCGCCGCCATCGTCGAGGACTGGGCGGCCGACATCGAGGCCCGCTCCGATGGGGGCATCGATGTCCAGGTGTTCGGCGCCAACCAGCTCTTCAAGCCGGCGGAGAACTTCCCGGCCGTCGCCAAGGGCGACACCGAATGCGCGCTGTCGGTCAACTTCCAGTGGGGCAAGACGGTCCCGGAAATGAACGTCACCCTGCGGCCGTACTCGGTCACCGACATGGCCATCCTGCGTGACTGGACCGACTCCGGGCCGGCCCGGCGCCTGAACGGCCTGCTGGCGGAAAAGGGCGTTCGCAATGTCGCCTGGCTGTTCACGACCAACATGTCGGCCTACACCTCCAACACCACGTTGTTGCGCACGCCCGAGGACTTCCAGGGCGTCAAGATCCGTGGTTTGAACCCGTTGGTGGACGCTGGCCTGCGCGCCCTGGGCGCGGCGCCGGCGGCGATGAGCGGGTCGGAGGTCTATCAGGCGCTTCAGACCGGTGTCATCGACGCCGGCCTGACCGACATCGCGGCGGCCTACTCTCGGAAATACTACGAGGTCCAGGACTACGTCGTGGCCTCGCCGCTGTTCAGCGTGTTTTTCCATGCCTATTGCAACCCGGCCTGGATGGACGGCCTGACCGACGCCCAGCGGGCCGCAGTCACCGAGGCCAGCCGCGCCGCCGAACAGGCCGCCCTGGACGCCACCGAGGAGGCGGCCGCCATGGCTCCCGGCCAGCTCCGCGAGAAGGGCATGACGGTGCATATCCACACGCCCGAGGAAATCGCCGTCATGAAGGCCGTCATGCTGCCGGCCTTCGATGAGGTGTTCGCCGATGCCACCGGCGAGTCCGGGGCCGACCTGCTGGCCGAGATCGAGGCCATGGAGGAGTAGGCGGGCGCGCGGGCGTTCGGCCCCGGCCGGACGCCCGACCCGTGCCGCAAGGACCCCATCATGTCTGACCCCCCCGACGACCCCGCACCCGGCCCGCTGGGCCGGCTTCTGGACGGCCTGGACAGTCTGGCCGCCCTGCTGGCCGCCGCCCTGGCCTGGACAGGGGCGGCGGTTCTTGTCGGGCTGACCGGTGTCCTGTTCTATGGGGTGGCGCGCCGCTATGTCTTCGGCACGCCGGTCACCTGGACCGACGAACTGGCCGGCTTTGCCACCGTGCTGCTGGTCATGCTGGGCGCCGCCGAGGCCACCCGCCGACACGAGAACGTGGAGGTGGACCTTCTGACCGCGCGGCTTGGGCCGCGTGCCGCGCGGGCGGCCGCCGTCTGGGGCTGTGTCGTGGTGCTGGTGGTCGCCGGCGTGCTGCTGCATGGCGGCCTTGAGATGGTGTCGTTCGCCCGCATGGTTGGACTGATCTCCGACGGCTATCTGGAAATGCCGATGTGGATTCCACAGGCCGCCCTGGCGCTGGGCATGGCCGCCCTTGTGGTGGTGGCCGGGGTGCGTCTGCTGCGCCTGCTGGCCGGGCGCGAGGCCCCGCATCACGGCCGTGCCGCGTCACGGGACGAGTCATGACCCTGGGTTTGCTGCTGCTGGCGCTGGTTTTGCTGTTGCTGACCGGACCGCCGATCTTCGCTGCCCTGGGGCTGATCTCCATGGCGCTGATGGTCGCCGAGGGCCACAGTGTGGCCTCGCTGGCCGACGTCGTTTTCGGCAAGCTGAACATCTATCTGCTGGTCGCCATTCCGCTGTTCGCCTTCATGGCGCATCTGCTGATCCGCGCCCGTGTCATGGACGATCTGTTCAACGCCGCGCAAACCCTGGTGCGCCCCCTGCCGGGGGGGCTGGGGGTGGCCACCGTGCTGTCGTGTACGCTGTTCGCGGCCATCTCCGGGTCCTCGGTGGCGACCGCCCTGACGGTCGGGGCGACTGCTATCCCGCAGATGAAGCGCTTTGGTTACCGGCCGGACGCCGCCTATGGTGCGGTCGCGGCGGGTGGCACGCTGGGGATCCTGATTCCGCCCTCCGGCCCCATGATCCTGTATGCGGTGGTCGCCGACGTGTCCATTGGCGCGCTGTTCCTGGCCGGACTGGTGCCGGGCGCCCTGATGGCCGGCCTGTTCGCGCTGTGGAGCATCCTGGGCGCCCGCGCCGCGCCCGGGCAGCCGCCGGCCCGGTTGCACGAGATCGGGGCGGCGCTGCGCAAGGCGGTCTGGGCGCTGATGATGCCGCCGGTTGTTCTGGGCGGCATCTATCTGGGTGTCTTCACGGCGACCGAAGCGGCGGCCGTCGGCGCCGTGCTGGCGCTGCTGATCGGGACGGTCGTCTATCGCGCGCTGGGCTTGCGGGCGATTGCGGAATGTGCGCGCGACACCGCGCGCACCACTGCCATGCTGTTCCTGATCCTGGCCGGCGCGGCCATGTTCGGCCATGTCATCACGCTGATGCGCCTGCCCATGGACCTGCTGGAGGGCATTCTCGCCCTTGGCCTGACGCCGGAACTGTTCCTGGTGCTGGTCATGCTGGCGATTCTGGTGCTGGGCATGTTCCTGGAGACGATTTCCATCATCCTGGTGACCACGCCCCTGCTGCTGCCGGCCCTGGCGCACTTCGGCATTGATCCCGTGTGGTACGGGATCCTTCTGATGATCAACCTGGAAATGGCGTTGATCACGCCGCCGGTGGGCATGAACCTGTTCGTCATCAAGGGCGTCGCGCGGGCCCCGCTGGCGCCCGTGATCCGGGGCACGCTGCCTTATGTGGGCTTGATGCTGCTGGCGCTGGTGGCTGTGTTCGGGCTGCCCGTGCTGGCCACCGGGTTGCCGCGCGCGGCCGGCTTCCTGGGCTGAGTCCGGACGCCCGCCGCAGGCGGTGTGCCCACCCGCTCGTGCATCGACCCGCACGAAGGCTTCGGCCTGAGTTTGGAACGGTGATCCACAAACAATGGTCTCGTGCGCTGACAGATGGCTCCCTTGTCTTTAGTCAGTGCGCTAGAGCAGGTGACGGGGGCGCTGTCCCGGCTCCTGGTCGCGGACCGCTGTCGCATCCTCGGCTTTCTGGGCTGGTGGGGCTGGTGGGGTCGGCGGGGCTTGCCGGGCGGCGGAGGCGGGCGCGTCGGTCGCCCGCAACTCCAGCCGATAGCCCACGGCCTCGGCCAGCGCCAGCATGGTAGCCAACCGGCAGTCTCCCTTGTGACGAAGGCGGGACAGCGTTTCCGGCGTCAGGCCGGCACGGGCGGCTATGGCCCCGTGGGTCAGGCCGTCGGCACGCCCGCGCGCCAGGATCGCCGCCAGCATGTCCTCAAGCGCGGACGATGACATGAGGCTCTCTCCCGTCGTGGCCCGGCCGGTCGCCCCTTGGTGCCCGCCATGCCGGGCGGGCGGTTACATGGCGGGGGAGGGCGGGCGTTCAGCCCTCGCCGGCGATGGCCGCGTCGATGGCCGCCTGGATGGTCTTGAAGGCTTCGTCCGGATCGCCCCATCCCAGGATGCGGGTCCACTTGCCTTCTTCCAGATCCTTGTAATGGGTAAAGAAATGTTCGATGCGCTGCAACTCGATCGGGCGCACGTCCTTATAGTGGTTCACGTTGTCGTGATAGGGATGCAGCTTGGTATGGGGCACGCTCAGGATTTTCTCGTCCATTCCTGATTCGTCCTGCATCCTCAATACGCCGATCGGGCGCACGCGCATGACGGCGCCGACGGCAATGGGGATGCGGCCCATCACCATGACGTCGATCGGGTCGCCGTCGTCGGACAGGGTATGCGGCACGAACCCATAGTTCACCGGGTAGTGCATCGCCGTGTGCAGGATTCGGTCCACGTACATGGCACCCGAGGCCTTGTCCACCTCGTACTTGATGGGATCGCCGCGCAGCGGGATTTCGATGATGACGTTGACGTCCTCGGGCGGGTTCGCGCCGACGGGAATCTTGCTCAGGTCCATGGGGCAGGGTCGCTTTCCGGTTGCAGGTTGGGCGTTTTGGCGCGGACCATAGCCTGTTTCGCGGCCCGACAAAAGCCCGTGCGCGCGGGGACGGCGCCGCTCGCCCTTGACCGGCCGGGGGCGGGCTCCCAAGTGGCTTTCCTGCCTGTCACGCCAGCCGTCCGCACTGGTTTCGGTGCCGGCGGGCCGTTAGACTAGGCGTTCCGGCGTCCGCCGATCCCGGTTCCGTCCCTCCCGCTTATCTCTCCAGGGTTGCCGCCATGCCCGTGCTGCCGATTTTAGTTGCTCCCGATTCGCGCCTGAAGCGAAAGGCCGTCACGGTCGAGGCCGTGGACGCCGACCTTGTCCGCCTGATGGACGACATGCTGGAGACCATGTACGCCGCGCCGGGCATCGGGCTGGCGGCGCCGCAGGTGGGAGTCCTGAAGCGGGTGCTGGTGGTGGATGTTGCGCGCGAGGGCGAGCCGCCCCGGCCGCTGTGTCTGACCAACCCGGAGATCCTGTGGCGTTCGGAGGAAACTCGCAGCCACGAGGAGGGCTGCCTGTCCCTGCCCGACATGTACGATGATGTCATCCGGCCCGAAAGCGTCGTCGTGCGCTATCTGGACCGCGACAACGAGGTGCGCGAGATCGAGGCTACCGGCCTGCTGGCGACCTGCATCCAGCACGAGATGGACCACCTGGACGGAACGCTTTTCGTTGATCACCTGAGCAGCGTCAAACGCAACATGATCCTGCGCAAGTTGCAGAAGCGCAAGAAGAACGGGGACCTGGCCGCGTGAGCGCGCAGGCCCGGATGCGCGTCGTTTTCATGGGTACGCCGGGCTTCGCGGTGCCGGCTCTGCGCGCGCTGGCCGACCGTCACGACGTGGCCTGCGTGTACACCCAGCCGCCGCGGCCCGCCGGACGCGGCAAGCAGAGCCAGCCGAGCCCGGTGCAGCGCGCCGCAGAGACGCTTGGCCTGCCGGTGCGCCATCCGGTCTCTTTGAAGAGCGCCGAGGCGCGCGACGCCTTCGCGGCCCTGAACGCGGACGTGGCGGTGGTGGCCGCCTATGGCCTGATCCTGCCGGCAGGGGTGCTGCACGCCCCCCGCCTGGGATGCGTGAACATTCATGCCTCGCTGCTGCCGCGCTGGCGAGGGGCCGCGCCCATCCAGCGCGCGATCATGGCCGGCGACAGCAAGAGCGGCATCACCATCATGCGCATGGACGAGGGCCTGGACACCGGCCCCATGCTGTTGACCGGCGCGGTGCCGATCGGGCCGCACACCACCGCCGGCGAGCTTCATGACCGGCTCGCCGAGATCGGCGCGCCCCTGTTGCTGCGGGCGCTGGACGGGCTGGCCGCGGGGACGCTTGAGGGCACGCCCCAGCCGGAGGCGGGACTCACCTACGCCGCCAAGATCAGCAAGGCCGAAAGCCGGCTGGACTGGCACCAGCCGGCGGCCGCCCTGGACCGCCTGATTCGGGGTCTGGCGCCGGCGCCGGGCGCCCGGTTCGAGCACCACGGCACGCCCGTCAAGGTGCTGGCCGCGACGCCGGAAGACGGACCCTGCGACGCACCCCCCGGTACCGTGCTGGATGACGCGCCACGTGTTGCGTGCGGCAAAGGCACCGTCCTGCGGCTGGAGCGCCTGCAACGCGCCGGCAGGGGCGCGGTGGACGCAGACGCCTTCCTGCGCGGCCACCCCCTTCCCCCCGACACGGTTCTGGGCTAGGAGGCGCGGCACCATGCCGCGTTACAGACTGTTGATCGAATACGATGGCGCGCCGTTCGTCGGCTGGCAGCGCCAGAACAACGGCCCTTCGGTCCAGCAGGCACTGGAAGAGGCCGCCGAGCGCCTGTGCGGCCAGCCGGTGCGTCTGCATGCCGCCGGACGAACCGACTCGGGCGTGCACGCCCTGGGTATGGTGGCCCATGCCGACATCCCCAAGCGGCTGCCGGACGGCAAGATGGCCGACGCCCTGAACGCCCACCTGCGGCCGGCGCCCATCGCCGTGCTGGCGGCCGAGGAGACGGACGGCGACTTCCACGCCCGCTTTTCCTGTGTCGAGCGGCGTTATCTGTATCGCATTCTGACCCGGCGCGCGGGGCCGGCCCTGGAGCGCGACCGCGTCTGGTGGCAGCCCCGGCCGCTGGATGCCGAGGCCATGCACGCGGCCGCGCAAATCCTGGTCGGGCATCACGATTTCACCAGCTTTCGTGCCGCCGAGTGCCAGGCGGACAGTCCGGTACGCACCCTGGACGCCCTGGCCGTCGCGCGAGTCGATCAGGAAATCCATGTCACCGCCCGGGCACGGTCGTTTCTGCATCATCAGGTCCGCAACATGGTCGGTTCGTTGGCGCTGGTCGGCCTGGGCAAGTGGCGCGCCGCCGATATGCGCGCCGCCCTGGACGCGCGCGACCGCGCCGCCGCCGGACCGACCGCGCCGGCCGGTGGGCTGTATTTTCTGGCGGCACGCTATCCTGCGGATCGCCCGCCGGCTTGAGTCCCGGGGCGGCGCTCTTCTATGATGCGGCGCCCGCCACTCCAGCTCGCACTGCAAGAGGATCGTTTCAGCCCATGACTCCACCCCGCCATGACGTTGTCGCCGTCGGCAACGCGATCGTCGATGTCATCGCCCACGCCGAGGACGCCTTTCTGGACCGCCACGCCATGACCAAGGGCGCCATGATGCTGATCGACCGTCAGCGTGCGGAGCTGCTGTACGATGACATGGGGCCGGCGTTGGAAACCTCGGGCGGGTCGGCCGCCAATACCGTCGCCGGTCTGGCCTCGCTGGGCGCCCGGGCGGCCTTTGTCGGCAAGATCGCCGAGGACCAGCTCGGCGAGATTTTCCGCCACGACATCCGCGCCATCGGCGCGCACTTCGACACCCCGGCCCTGCTGCCCAATGGCGGCGGCGATGACAAGACCACGGCGCGTTGTCTGATCCTGGTCACACCCGATGCCCAGCGCACGATGAACACCTATCTGGGGGCCTGCACCGCCCTGGGACCGGAGGACATCGACGAGGCGCTGTTCGCCAGCGGCCTGATCACCTACATCGAGGGGTATCTCTGGGACGAGATCCGCGCCAAGGACGCCATCGTCAAGGCCGCGCGCGCCGCTCGCGACGCCGGCCGCAAGGTCGCCCTGACGCTGTCGGACAGCTTTTGCGTGGACCGCCACCGGGCCGAGTTCATCGACCTGACCAACGATCTCGTGGACGTGTTGTTCGCCAACGAGGCGGAGGTCATGTCGTTGTACCAGACCGACGATCTGGACGCCGCCATCGCGCGCCTCAAGGGCCATGCCGACGTTGCTGTCGTGACGCGCTCGGAGAAGGGATCGCTGGTGGTCGTGGGAGACGAGGTGCTGGAGGTGCCGGCGGAGCCGGTCGGCCGCGTGGTGGACACCACCGGAGCCGGCGACCTGTACGCCGCCGGCTTCCTGCGCGGCCTGACCAGTGGCCGCACGCTGCGAGACTGCGCGCGCATGGGCAGCATCTGCGCCGCCGAGATCATCAGCCATGTCGGCCCGCGTCCCGAGGTCGCGTCGCTGGCCACCCTGGTCGGCGAACGTATGGGCCGCGCGGCCTGACGCGAATCGCGCCGGTCCGGGTTCGCGCGGCGATCCCGATCCGGCGCGTGATGATCCGATGAGCCCCGCACGCGAGGCGACCCGCCCGAGCGGGGCTAATCGGCGGCCGGCGCGCTTGCCACGGCAGCCGGGGCGAGGTCGGGCGCGGGCTCCACGGCCGAGCGGCCGGAATGTGCCCAGTGCTGGTACAGCAGGGCGACCGCGCAGGACACCAGGCGGGCCTTATCGTTGTCGGCACGGCTGGTCACCATCAGCGGCACCTTGGCGCCCACGACCAGGCCGGCGCTTTCGGCGTGCGCCACGAAGGCCAGTTCCTTGGCCAGCATGTTGCCGGATTCCAGGTTGGGCACGATCAGCACCTCGGCCCGGCCGGCCACCAGCGAGGTGATGCCCTTGGTCTCAGCGGCGTGAATGTCGATGGCGTTATCCATCGCCAGGGGGCCGTCCACGATGCCGCCGGTGATCTGGCCGCGATCCGCCATTTTCGACAGGATGGCGGCGTCCAGGGTGGACGGGATTTTGGGGTTCACCGTCTCCACCGCCGACAGGATGCCGACGCGCGGCGTTTTCAGGCCCAGCGCGCGGCCGACGTCGATGGCGTTCTGGGTGATGTCCACCTTGGCGTCCAGGTCGGGTGCGATGTTGATGGCGGAATCCGAGATCAACAGCAGGTGGTCCAGTCCCGGCACGTCCATGACAAAGACATGGCTGATTCGTCGCCCGGTGCGCAGGCCGCCGTCCCGCTTGGTGACCTGATGCAGCAGCACGTCCGTGTGCAGGTGGCCCTTCATCAAGGCCTTGACGCGGCCCTGATGGACCAGGTCCACCGCGCGCGCGGCGGCGGCGACATGGTCGGGCTCGTCGATCACCTCGCAGCCCTCCAGGCTGCGCCCCAGCGAGGCCGCCACCGAGGCCATGCGGCGCGCGTCTCCCACCAGGACGGGCGCGATCAGGCCGCGCTCGGCCGCCATCAGGGCGCCGGCCAGGGCCGATTCCTCCTCTGGCGCGACCACGCCGGTGGGCAGCGGCGGCAGCCCGTCGCAGATCCTCAGCAGGCGGTCGAAGTGGCGATGACTTTCCACCAGCAGGTCCGGAAGTGTCTCGTCGTCGATCTCGCGCCGTTCGCTCGGGGCCACGACCTCGGCCATGCCCTCGCACAACACGGTGCCGCCCAACCCGGCGGAGTCGGCGTCCTTCAAGACCGCGCAGTCCAGCACGACCACGTTGTCCGGCTTCTTGTCGGTCACACGAACCCGCACGGTCAGCGTGTCACCGACCCGCGCGCGACCATGGAACCGGAGCGTCTGGGCGAGATAGAGCGTGCCGAAGCCGGGCAGCTTGTTGCCCAGCACCGCCGAGAACAGCGAGCCCACCCACATTGACGGCGCCACGATGCGGCTGTCGTCCTCGCTGCTGGCGCGCGGCAGGTGGACCGGATTGAAGTTGCCGGAGGCATGGGCGAAAATCACCATGTCGCGCGCGGTACAGGACCGCCGCGCGATGGCCTCCTCGCCGACGACGATTTCTTCATAGGTCCGGTTGGCGGTCATCGGTCCTCCGTCCTCCGTGGGCTGGGCTGGGCCGGGCCGGGCCGGGCCGGGCTGTCCGAATCGGCGCGCCGCCTCGCTTTCCGGACCCGTGGCGCCATGTTGCAGTGCGGCATGGCGCGACCCTATCAGGAAGCGATACCCCCGAACAGGGGGGATGGCGGGGGCGGGCGTCTCCCTTGCACGGGTCGCATGGCAAGCCTAGTGTGACCCGTGGC
>CAYFTQ010000059.1:0-10325 GCA_964346035.1 uncultured Roseospira sp.
CGCGAGCTCGCTACCGGCCACTTCATCGCCAACGGCGAGGCGGTGCTGCTGTTGGTCCAGACGGGCGCCGTCGGGCGGAAAGCGCAGGCGCAACGGATCGTCCGCCGGATCGCGCCCGGCCACGGCCGCGCTCCCCAGCCCCGCCTCGGCCAGCCGCAGCCGCCGCAGCGGCGCCGGCAGGTCGTCCGGGCTGCTGACGGTCAGGACTCCGGCGGGCCGAGGCCCGGGCACCGGCCGGGGCGGCCGGGGCAACAGATCGAACAACGCGCGCATCAGCGGCGCGGCGGTGTCGCGACCGATGTGGCCGGGATTGGGCGTGCCGTCTGCGCGACCGACCCAGACGCCAACGACGTGGCCGCCGTCCATGCCGATCGCCCAGGCATCGCGAAAGCCGTAGGAGGTGCCGGTCTTGAAGGCCACCCGACGACCATCCCGGGTGGCGTCGTCGGGCGCGAAGCCGGCCGCCGGCGGCGCCTGCGCCAGGATGGCCCGCACCTGCCAGGCGGCGGCCTCGGACAGGATGCGCGGCCCGGGCGCGCCCGGCGCCCGGTCCGGGCGTAGGTGTATGGTGCGCCGGCGGCCGT
Organism: uncultured Roseospira sp.; assembly: GCA_964346035.1. Classification (GTDB taxonomy): domain Bacteria; phylum Pseudomonadota; class Alphaproteobacteria; order Rhodospirillales; family Rhodospirillaceae; genus Rhodospira. Next base: position 585 of record CAYFTQ010000059.1, read on the forward strand.
CTGCGGACAACGAGGCGTAGAGCCCGACCAGTTCCTCCAGCGTGACCCCAAGCCCCCCCAGTGCCAGCGGCAGGCCGGGCCGGCCCAGGCCACCGCGCCGGCGCGGTTTCACGCCGGCGGCGGCCAGCCGGGCGGCGAAGCGCATCGGCCCGACCCGGTCCAGCACAGCCACCGCAGGCACGTTCAGCGAGCGCCTGAGGGCCTGCGCCGCCGTCACCCGACCATGGTGGGCGAAGCCGAAATTGCCGGGCGCGTAGCCGTCCCCGAAAGCGGTCGGGCGATCGTCGATGATGGTCATGGGATGCAGCAGGCCGTCCTCGAACGCCATGCCATAGATAAGCGGCTTGAGCGCCGAGCCGGGCGAGCGCGGCGCCTGCGTCATGTCGATGGCGCCGAGCCGGCGCCCGTCCAGCAGATCCGGCGAGCCCACCCAGGCGCGCGCCGCGCCGCTGTCGCCGTCCGCGATCAGGGCGGCGACCGAGACCGCGTCGCCAAGGCTGGCGGCATGGGCGGCCACCAGGGTCTCGGCCCGGGCCTGAAGGTTGGCATCAAGGGTGGTGGCGATCACCGGCGGGTCGGCGGGCGCGCGGGTCCGCTCCAGCGCGCGGGCGGCATGCGGCGCCAGCCGTGGCATGGGCCGGCGCGCGGTCGGCAGCGGCTCGGCGTTGGCCTCGCGGGCCTGCACAGGGCTCAGCACGCCGGCCAGGACCATGCGCACCAGAACCTTGGCGCGCGCCGCGCGGGAGGCATCGGGGTGGCGATCGGGACGCAGACCGTTCGGATTCTGCGGCAGCGCCACCAGAAGGGCCGCCTGGCCCGGCGTCAGGCGATGCGGTTCCTTGCCCCACCACGCCAGGGTGGCGGCGCGCGCGCCCTCGATGTTGCCGCCGAAAGGCGCCAGCGTGAGATAGGCCGACAGCACGCCGTCGCGGCCCAGGCGCCCGGTCAGTTGCAGGGCGCGCGCCATCTCGATCAGCTTGGCCGACAGCGTGCGCGGGCGCGGTTCCAGCAGGCGGGCGGTCTGCATGGTCAGGGTGGAGGCACCCGACACGACCTGTCCGCTGGCCACCGCCTGCGCCGTGGCGCGCGCGACGGCCAGGGGGTCCACCCCGGGATGCCAGCGGAAGCGGGTGTCCTCATAGGCCATCAGCATGCGCGTATAGAGCGGATCGACGTCCGCCACCGAGGTCGGCAACCGCCAGGTCTGGTGTGGGCTTAGAAATGCCCGCAGCATGGCGCCGTCGCGGTCGGTCACGGCAACGGTCGGCGCCAGACGGGACAGGTCGGGCGGCGCCAGCCGGTCGAGCACCAGCACGGCAACCAGGACGGCGAGCACCGGCAGGGTCCGGAGGGCGACGCGGCGCCGTCCTCGCGCCGTCGTTCCGCCCCCCTGCACCGTCATGGCAGAGGCGCCCCCAGCACCCGGTCATAAAGCGCGCGCACATGGCGGGCGGTCTCGTCCATGCGCGCCTTGAGGTCGTGGAAATCCAAGGCGCCCGGCCATATCCCGACCAGGCGCGCCTTCAGCCCCGGCGGCAGGGCGTGGTCCTGAGGCACGCCCTCCAGGGTGTGGCGCAACATACCCTGAAGGCTAAGCCAGCGGTGATGGGCGTCGCTCAGGAACTCGGCGTCCTCCGCCGGCAGCAGGCCGGCCAGACCGACCCGGTGCAGCCCCTCGGCGGTGTTCGGAACCACGATGTCGGGGTGACCGTGGGCGTGGCGCAGTTGCAGGAACTGCGCCAGGAACTCCACGTCCACCAGCCCGCCGGGCCGATGCTTGATGTCCCAGGGATTGGCACCGCCGCGCTCGGCGGCCATGCGCCGGCGCATGTCGGCGACCTCGCGCGCCAACCGGTCGGGATCACGGGGGCGGCGGATGGTGTCGCGGATCACCTCGGCGACGCGCGCCGACATCATGACCGGCCCGGCCACCACGCGCGCCCGGGTCAGGGCCTGATGTTCCCAGGTCCAGGCCGCCTCGGCCTGATAGCGCGTGAACGACTCCAGGCTGGTGGCCAGCGGTCCCTTGTTGCCCGAGGGCCGCAGTCGCATGTCCACCTCGTACAGGCGGCCTTGCGCGGTGTTGGCGGTGATCGCGTTGATGAAATGTTGCACCAGCCGGGTGAAGTACACCGTTGGGGCCAGCGGGCGGCAGCCGTTGGACTGCTCGATCCCGGCCGGCACGTCGTAGACCATGATCAGGTCCAGGTCGGACGTCGGGGTCATTTCCCGGCCGCCCAGCTTGCCCAGGGCGACGATGCACACGGCGGCGCCCGGGATGCGGCCGTGACGGGTGGCGAAGTCATCCGCCACCCGTTCCAGCAGCGCCGCCAGCACGGTGTCGGCGATGTCCGACAGGGCGTGGCCGGTTTCGGCCGGAGGGCGGTGGCCATGCAGGGTGCGGACGCCGACCTGGAACCGATGGTCGTTGGCCCACCGTCGGCAGTTGTCCAGCACGTCCTCGAACACCCGGGCATCCCGTAGCGCCAGGTCAAGGCCCCGGCGCAGGTCCTCCGCGTGCGGGCGCGCGTCCATGAAGCCAGGCTCCAGCACGGCGTCCAGCAGGCGCGGGTTGCGCGCCAGATGCTCGGCCAGGCGGGGCGCGTCGCCCATGATCTCGGCGACCAGGGCCATCAGGCCCGGATTGGCCGCGAACAATGAGAAGATCTGCGCGCCCGCCGGCAGGTGGGCCAGGAAATTGTCGAACCGCAGCAGGGCGCCATCCGGATTGGCGGTTTCCGACAGCGACCGGATCAATGACGGCGTTAGCTCCGTCAACCGTTCGCGCGCGCGCGTGCTGCGCAAAGCGCGATAGCGGCCATGGTGCCAGCCCCGGATCGTGCTGGCCACGGCATGGGAGTTGACGAAGCCCAGTTCCATCAGGGTGCGCAGGGTCTCCGGATCATCCTCGCCGCCGGTGAAGACCAGATTCCCGTCACCTTCGGACAGGGCGGGCTCGTCCTCGAACAGATCGGCATAATGGTTCTGCACCGTCTCCAGTGTGGCCTTGAGCGCCAGCGCGAAGTCCTCGGTGCCCTGGTATCCCAGGAACACCGCCAGGGCGCGCAGTTTGTCGGGGTCGCGCGGCAGGGTCTGGGTTTGCGTGTCGTCGATCATTTGAAGGCGGTGCTCGATCCCGCGCAGGTGGACATAGGCGGCGCGCAGGTCGTCACGCACGCCGGGCACCACCAGCCCGCGTTCGGTCAGGGCATCCAGTGCCGCCAGGGTCTCGCGCTGACGCAGGCGTGGGTCCCGCCCACCCCAGATCAGTTGCTGGGTCTGGGCGAAGAACTCCACCTCGCGGATGCCACCGCGCCCGACCTTGACGTTATGACCCTCGACCGCGACCACGGCATGGCCGCGCTGGGCATGGATCTGACGCTTGATCGAATGGATGTCCTGGATGGCGTTGAAGTCCAGCGAGCGACGCCAGACGAAGGGCCGGACGGTTTCCAGGAAGCGGTCCCCCGCCGCCCGGTCCCCGGCCACCGGACGGGCCTTGATCATGGCCGCGCGTTCCCAGTTCTGGCCGAAACTCTCATAGTAGATCTCGGCCGCCTCCGTGGACATCGCCAGCGCCGTCGAGCCCGGGTCCGGCCGCAGCCGCAGGTCGCACCGGAAGACATACCCGTCACCGGTGCGTTCCTCCATCAGGCGCACCAGATCGCGGGTCAGCCGAACCATGGTCTCGCGCGGGGTCAGCCGGCCCCGGCAGTCCAGGGCGGGCTCCTCGAACAGAACGATCAGGTCGATGTCCGAGGAATAGTTCAGTTCGCCCGCGCCCAGCTTGCCCATGCCCAGGATGAACAGGCCGCTGTCTTGGGCCGGGGCCTCGGGATGAGGCAACACCAGGTCGCCCTTGGCGTGCAGGCGACCCAGCAGGTGGGCGCAGCAGGCATCCAGCGCGGTCTCCGCCAGCGATGACAGCGCCGCCGTCACGCGCTCCAACGGCCACAGGCCGGCGATGTCGGCCAGGGCGGTGGTCAGGGCCACACGCCGGCGCATCACCCGCAACGTCCGCATCAGCGCCGCTTGGTCGTCGTTCCGCGCGCCTGTCCCGGAAAGGTCGAGCGCGGCGTCCAGGGCGGCGTCCGGTCCCTGCTCCACCAGCAGACGCAGCCAGGCCGGTTCCCGCAGCACGCAGGTGGTCAGAAACGGGCTGTTGCCGAAAACGGCCTCCAGCAGCGCCCGCCCCGGACCACCGGGCTCCGCCAGTTCGGTCCCGAAGTCCGCCAGGCCGGGGTCGTCCTTGCGGCCGGTCTGTTCCCGCCAGCGTTCCAGGCCGTTCCCGGCCCGCTCCGGATCGGCCGGGCGGGGAAGCTGTCGCGGCGCTGACAGAAGACCATGGGCTGTCATAGGTTCACCTTAATCGGCGGCTATCGAGGGGCCGGATCAACGGTCCGGGACGCGCCACCGCCGCGCACTCTGGGCGATCGGCCCCGACAGGGTCAAGCGCCGGCGCGGACGCGTCGCGTGCCGCACGGGAAAGCGAAAGGATCAGGCGGCCTTGGTCTTTCGAAAACACCTTTTGCGGAGCGCCATCGACGGGGTCGGCCTGTGCCTGGGTTTGCTGGTTGGGGCTTTCGTGCTGGTGGCCTGGATGCTGGCCCAAGGCCCCCTGCCCCTGCCGATCCTGATCGCGCGCGTCGAGACTGAACTGAGCGCCGCCGCGAGGCGCGCCGATCTGGCCGACCGGGCGCGCGTGGACGCGGTGACGCTGGAATGGCACGGCCTTGAGGACGGCCTTGAGGTGGCCGTGCGCGGGGTGCACCTGCTGGCCGTCGACGGCTCCGAAAAGGCCCGCATCGGCCGGGTGGATATCCGGCCCGATCTGCTGGCGCTGACCGGCGGCAGCTTTCTGCTGCGCCGCCTGGCCCTGATCGGTCCCGAGATCCGTCTGGTCCGCCATGCCGATGGTCGCTTCAGCCTGGGCATGCCGGCTTGGGCAACCGGACCCGGCACCGGCACGGGCGCCGACACCCGCGCGAGAGAAAGCGCGGCAACCGCCTCGGCGGGCGCGCCCCCCTCGCCGCCCGGCACCGACCCGCGCGCGCCGGCGGCGGCGGTCGCCGACCTGCTGGAAACCTGGGGCCTGCTGGCCGACCTTGGTGTCTCGCTGCGCGACGCCACGCTGATCGTCGAGGATCGAACCACGCGGCGCGGCGGACTGGTCCGGCCCTGGCGCCTGGGTGTCAGCAACCTGGCCTTCCTGCGCCGGGACGGGACCCTGCTCATGGAAGCCTCGGCCGCCGTTCCGCTGCACGACGTCAGCCAGGGCGAGGCACCGACGGCACCGAGCCTTGACCTGGCGCTGCGCTCCGACACCACCGCCGGACCCGGGACCGGGACCGGGAACACGGTGGTGTCCGCCATGGTGGTTCTGAAAGGCATAAACCCGGGTCGCGACCTGGCCCGCCCTTTGGGTCTGCCGGCCCTGGAGGGGTGGCGCCAGACCCTGCGCGGCGCCCTCACCCTGGACCTGGACCCGGGCGCCCTGGTCGCCGGCGATCTGGCGGGCGGACTGACCTATGCCAACCTGTCCCTGACGGGCGGCCCGGGCGCCGTGGCCGTGCGGGACCCGGTGGCGCACACCTGGGCGCCCCGGCGGCTGAGCCTGGACCTGACCGCCGAGCAACATCCGGAACAAGGCCTGGAGATCGCGCTCGACGGCCTGGATGTGGATTTGCCGGGGGCCTCCCTGCGCCTGGTCGGCAAGCTGCGACAGGCGGCGGATGGCGCGTTGAGCGGCGCGCTGGATCTGTGGCTGTCGGGCGGACTGGACGTGCCGACGGTGGTGCAGCACTGGCCGGCCAGCCTGGCCGACGGCGCCCGCAACTGGATCGCCGAGAACCTGTCCGACGGCGTGGTCGGTGAAACCACGCTCTCGCTGGCCCTGGGCGGAGCCGGCTGGGACGCTGTCGAGATCCTTGACCTGAGCGGCGCAAGCCCGGTTTCGGGAATGACGGTGGACTATCTGCGCGGCCTGCCCCCGGCCACGGAGGCCAGCGGCACGGTCCGCTATGGCAGGAACGCCGTGACCATTGACCTGGATGGCGGCGGAGTCGGCAACCTGCGGGTGCGCGAGGGCAGCATCGCCTTCACCGACCTGGACACCGGAACCGAGCTGGCCGACATGGTTTTCCGGATTGACGGCCCGCTGTCCGATGCGCTGGCCCTGATCGACCATGACCCCCTGGGCTACGCCAGCCGCGTCGGCATCGACCCCGGACAGACGCGCGGCCAGGTGGACGTCACGCTGGGCCTGGCCTTTCCGTTGCTCAAGGACCTGTCGCTGGAGGCCCTGGACGTCTCCGTCAGCGCCGAGGCCACCGGTGCCGGCGTCCCGGCCGTGGTCCTGGGTCAGGACCTGAGCGAGGGCACTGTCAGCCTGACCCTGGACGGGGCCGGCATGGATGTCACGGGCGCCGCCCGCGTCGGCGGCGTGCCGGTCAGCCTGGACTGGCGCGAGAACTTCACCACCGGGGCGGAATTTGACCGTCGCTACCGGGTCTCGGGCCGCATGGACAACGCCGCGCGCGCCCGCTTTCGCCTGTCCGGGGCGCCGTTCCAGCCACCCTGGCTGGACGGTCCGGTGGACGCCACGCTGACCTATACCGAAACGCGCGGGCGGCCCGGGGCGCTGCGGGCAGACGTGGACCTGTCGCCGGCCACCCTGGCGCTTGCCGCCCTGGACTGGCGCAAGCCGGCCGGGGTGCCGGGCCGGGCCGCCGTGACGGGGCGTTTTTCGGACGAGGCGATGACGGTCGATTTCGATGTCACCACGGCGGCCGCCGGCACGGCACGAGGTCAGGCACGCCTGACGGGCGGCGGCGACCTGCGTGGGGTGACGCTGGAAAGCCTGCGCCTCGGCCCGGACACCGACATCCGCGTCAGCCTGGAGACGCCCGCCTCCGCCACCGCAAGCGAGGTCTATCGCATCGACCTTTCTGGGCCGGCGCTGGATGTCCGCGCCCTGCTTGACGGGAAAGACGGAAACGGGGACGCAACCGGCGGCGCGGCGGCGGACTCCGGCGCCTCCCTGGACGCCCCCCTGCCGGCAGCGGTCGCCGAGAACAGCGCGACCCTGGACCTGCGGCTGGATGTCGGGCGCCTCTGGCTGACCGATACCATTGCCCTGGAGCCCGTTGTTCTTGAGGCATCGCGAGACGGCGACGGCCACTGGCGACGGCTCAGGCTTGACGGGCGTATCGGCGCCGACGGACCCGAGGTCTCGGCGCGGCTGGAACCGGACGGCGCCCAGCGCCGCTTCGGTGTCCGGGCCGGGGATGCCGGCGCGGTCGCGGACGCGCTCGGGGTCACCGACCAGATGCGCGGCGGAACGCTGTCCCTTACGGGCACGCTGGCGCCCGACGACAGCGCCCGCGGCGTGCTCGGGATCACCGATTTCCGGCTCGACGACGCGCCCGTCCTGGCCCGCATCCTGGCGGTGGCGGCGCTGACCGGCATCCTGGATGAACTGCGCGGCAGCGGCCTCAGTATCTCGCGGCTGCACGCGCCGTTCCGTTTCGACGGCGCCACGGTGACGCTGGAGCAGGCGCGCGCCAACGGCTCCGCGCTGGGCCTGACCGCCAACGGCCTGATCAACCTGGACCGCGACCGCCTGGACCTGTCCGGGGTGGTGGTGCCGATCTATGCCCTCAACAACGTGCTCAGCCACATTCCGCTGGTCGGGGACCTGCTGGTGGGCGAGACGGGCGGCGGCCTGTTCGCGGTCAGCTATCGCGCGCGCGGACCGATGGAAGACCCCAGCGTCTCGGTCAATCCTCTGTCGGTGCTGACGCCGGGATTCCTGCGCGGTCTGTTCGGCCTGCTCCCGGGCGACGACCCGGTGACCGCCGCAGACATGCCGGACCCGTTCATCCCCGCACAGCCGTAACGTCAGACCGCCTCGACGAAGCCCGCCACCACGGTCTTGCGTCCGGCTTTCTCGAAATCCACCGCCAGCTTGCCGCCTTCGCTGGAGAGCACCCGGCCGTAACCGAATTTCTGGTGAAACACGCGCTGGCCGGCCGTGATGTCGGCGCCGTCGCCCGAGCGGTCGCGCGCCTTCCAGCCGCCGCCCGTGGCACCGCCCGCCATGGAGCGGCGGGGATGGCGCGTGCCCCAGCCGCCGCTTTCCTCGGCGAAGCCGGCGGTGACGGCGCCATAGAGGCCGGTATCGCTGGTCTTGTCCACGCAGGCATCCGGCAGTTCGTCGATGAAGCGGCTGGGAAGGCTGGCCTGCCAGTTGTTATAGATGCGCCGGTTGGCGGCAAACGAGATGAAGGCCCGCTTGCGCGCCCGCGTCAGGCCGACATAGGCCAGCCGGCGTTCCTCTTCCAATGAGGCTTCGCCGCCCTCTTCCAGGGCACGGCGGTGGGGAAAGATGTCCTCTTCCCAGCCGGGCAGGAAAACGCCGTCGAACTCCAACCCCTTGGCCGCGTGCAGGGTCATCAGCGTGACCCCGCCGGCGGCGCCCTTGCCCTCGTTCTCCATCACCAGGGCGATGTGTTCCAGGAAGGCGTCCAGGGATTCGAACTCGGCCACCGCGCCAACCAGTTCCTCAAGGTTCTCGACCCGGCCGGGGGCTTCCGGGCTCCTGTCCGCCTTCCACATGGCGGCGTAGCCGCTTTCCTCCAGCACGGTGGCGCACAGTTCGGCCGGCGGCAGGCCACCGATGAGGGTGCGCCAGCGGTCCACATCGGCCACGAAGCCGGCCAGGGCGTTGCGCGCGCGTGGCTTGAGGTCGTCGGTCGCGGCCAGGTCGCGCGCCGCCGCCAGCAGCGGCACACCGCCGGCCCGCGCCAGGGTTTGCAGCGATTGCAGGCTGGCTTCGCCCAGGCCACGCTTGGGCGTGTTCACGATGCGCTCGAACGCGAGATCGTCGTCGGGCTGGGCGATCAGGCGCAGATAGGCAAGCGCGTCGCGGATTTCCAGACGCTCATAGAAGCGCGGACCGCCGACCACGTGATAGGGCACGCCGCAGGCCATCAGCCGGTCCTCGAATTCGCGCATCTGGAAGGTGGCGCGCACCAGGATGGCGCAGCCGGCGGCCGGCAGGCCCTCGTGGCCGAGCGATTCGATCTCCTCGACCACCCAGCGGGCCTCGGCCTCGCCGTCCCACAGCCCGCGCACCTTCACCCGGGATGCGTCGGCGTCGTCGGCGCCGGCACCGGCGGCCTTCAGGTCCTTGCCCAGGCGCTGGGCGTTGTGGCGGATCAGGCCCGACGCCGCCCCCAGAATGGGCGTGGTGGAGCGGTAGTTATTTTCCAGCCGCACCACGGCGGCGCCGGGATAGTCGGCCTCGAAGCGCAGGATATTGCCGACCTCGGCGCCGCGCCAGGAGTAGATGGACTGATCATCATCGCCGACACAGCACAGGTTTCGGTGGTCGGCCGCCAGCAGCCTCAGCCATAAATACTGGGCGACATTGGTGTCCTGGTACTCATCCACCAGGATGAACCGGAAGCGGCGCCGCCACGACTCCAGCACGTCGGCATGACCCTTCAGGATGGCCAGGGTGTGCAGCAGCAGGTCCCCGAAATCGCAGGCGTTCAGGGCCAGAAGGCGGTCCTGATAGGTCTGGTACAGGGCCAGGGCGCGGCGGGCGTTGTCTTCGCGCCCCTCCGACTCCGGCACCGCGTCGGGGGTCAGGCCGCGATCCTTCCAGCGCTGGATGCGGCCCATCAGGATTTTGGGCGGGTGGCGCTTGGTGTCGATGTTGGCGTCCGTCATGAGTTG
>CAYFTQ010000060.1:0-10274 GCA_964346035.1 uncultured Roseospira sp.
CCCACCGTTCGCCGGCGAGGCCCTGGTGACGGTGCTGGGTCAGGACGTGCTGGATAGCCGGACCGTCTCCGTGCCCGCCGATGGTCTCGTCATCGAGGTTCCGGTCACCGAGGCCTGGGGGCCGGGCGCCTATGTCACCGCTACCCTGTTCCGACCCGGCACCGATACCGAACGAGGCCCGGGTCGCGCCGTCGGCGTGCAGTGGGTGGCCGTGGACACCGGCCGGCGCACTCTGGATGTGACGGTGCAGACGCCCGAGACGATGCGGCCGCGCCAGCCCCTGAACATTCCCCTGACAGTGGCCAACGCCGGTCCTGACACGCGCGTGACGGTCGCCGTGGTGGACGAGGGGATTCTCCAGTTGACCGGCTTCGAGACCCCGCGGCCGGATGCCTTCTTCCTGGGCAAGCGTCATCTCGGGGTCGAGATCCGAGACGCCTATGGCGCGCTGATCGACGGCCGCGACACCGCTGTCGGTCGCCTGCGCAGCGGCGGTGATGCCGCCGGCCGCCATGCCCCCGGCCTGCCGGACAAGACCGTCAGGCCGTTGGCTTTCTTCTCCGGGCCGGTGGACCTGGACAGCGACGGTCGCGCTACCGTCAGCGTGGACATTCCGGCCTTCAACGGCCGCGTTCGGGTGATGGCGGCGGCCTATGACGCGCGCGGCGTGGGCCATGGCGAGGCCGAGGTCACCATCCGCGATCGCATGGTGACGCTGGTCACGCTGCCGCGCTTCCTGGCACCGGAGGACCGCGCGGCCATGCATGTCACACTCGACAATGTCGAGGGACCGGCCGGCGACTGGCGCATCGCCGTCACGGCGGAGGGGGGCGTGGCGGTGGCCTCTACGGGACGTGCCGCCCTTTCCATTCCCGCTGGCGGGCGCGCCACTCATGTGGTCACCCTGAAGGGTGAGCGCATCGGCGGCGGCCGGGTCAGCCTCAGCGTCACGGCGCCGGATGGCCGCGAGACGGTGCAGGCATGGGGCCTGTCCACGCGTCCGCCCGCAACGCGTGAGTCGCGCGCGCTCAGCTATCGCCTGGAGCCGGGTGGCCGCCTGACGGTGCCGACCGACACCCTGGATGGTCTGGCGCCGGAAACGGCCAGCCTGTCGGTGGACCTGTCCACAGTGCCGGGCCTGGGTCTGGCCAGCCTGATCCGCGACCTGGACCGCTATCCCTATGGCTGCGTGGAGCAGACCGTCAGCCGCGCCCTGCCGCTGCTGGTGTTGTCCGACGTCGCGGAGGCCGCCGGCGTGCTGCCCGGCGACGACCCCGCCGTTCTGTCGGCGCGCATCGAGGGGGCCGTCAGTCGCGTGATCGCCCGTCAGCGCGCGGACGGGGGCTTCAGTTTGTGGGGCGGCGGCGAGCGCCAGGAGTGGCTGTCCGCCTACGCCACGGATTTCCTGGTGGCAGCGCGTGATGCCGGACACCGTGTGCCCGGCTTTGCCCTGGACCGTGCGCTCGCCTTCCTGGAGGACATGGTGGTCGGCCTGGACTATCCGCGTCAGGCATTGCCGTCGCGGGCCTATGCGCTTTATGTCCTGGCCCGCGCCGGCGTGGTCGATCCGGGTGCGCTGCGGTATGTCCATGATACCTACCTCAACCGTCTGCCGGCGCCGTTGGCGCGGGCGCAGGTCGGGGCTGCCCTGGCCATGGTCGGGGATCAAGCGCGCGCGCGGTCTGCCTTCAAGGCCGCACTGACGCCGACCGTGCTGTTGTCCGCCGCCGGGCCGGATGGCGACGACGCGGCGCGACCGCGTGAGGGCGATCCCTATGCCTCCGCCCTGCGAAACGACGCCGCCACGGTGGCCCTGATGGCAGAGGCCGGCATCGGCGAGGTGCTGCCTCGCGCCCGTGCGCTGGCTGACGCCCGATTTGCGGAAAGCCACCTGAGCACGCAGGAACAGGCCTGGTTGATGCGCGCGGCGGCCGCCCTCAGTGCCCGCCAGGGGCCGCTGTCGGTCGAGGTTTCCGGTGCCACCGTGTTGCAGCCAACCGGCGGCGGGCGGGCGCTGCTGCGGCCCTCTCTGGCGCAGGCCGGCGCCGGCATTGATGTGCGCAACACCGGCGACGGGATCGTTTCGGTTACGGTGACGGGCGACGGTATCCCGACCACCGCGCCGCCGGCGATCGAGTCCGGACTGGCGATCAGCCGCGCCTTCTATGACCTTGAGGGACGGCGGGTTGATCCGCTCTCGGTCAACCAGAGCGACCTTCTGGTCGGTCTGATCTCGGGCGAGGTGATCGACCCCAGGACCTTGGGCGGTAATGAGCGCCACCACGCGCTGGTCGTCGATCCCCTCCCGGCCGGCCTGGTGTTGGAAAACGCTGCGGTCGGCGGGGGGCGGTCCACCGCCGGGCTGGACTGGCTGCCGGACCTGACACCGGTTGACCATGCCGAGATGCGCGACGACCGCTTCATGGCCTCGATTCCGGTAACGCGCGAGCGCCCGGTTTTTTCCATCGCCTATCTGGCTCGTGCCGTGACTCCCGGTGTTTTCACCATGCCGGGCGTGTTCGTCGAATCCATGTACCAGCCGGCACTAAGGGCGCGCGCCGCGACGGGGCAGATGATTATAGCGCCCCGGTGATGGCTGGCGGTCGCCGGATCGCGGCGCGGTCGGGAAACGCGTCACCATAGGCGTTGAGGTGGGTCTTATGGAGCGGGGTTCCGGAAATATCGTGGACATCCCGCGAGACGTGTTCTAATGGCCGGACCCTGCGCGGATCTCGCCGCGCGGGTCGGCGTCGTCCCGGCCGCGCCATATCCGCCGCGCGGCCGCCGTTTGGCTGGGCGCTTGCGGTCTTTCATCGCCATTTGCTCAGGTTTTTTTTCATGACATCCGACCCGCCGATCCCCGAGTCCGCAACGGCAGGGCTCCCCCCGGACCAGGACTCGGGCCGGACGGCCGGTGATCGTGTCGCCAAGGTGCTGGCGCGGGCTGGCGTCTGCTCTCGCCGTGATGCGGAAAAACTGATCGCCGCCGGCCGCGTGGCCGTCAACGGCAGCGTGCTGGAGGGCCCGGCCCATCTGGTGACCGCGCGCGATCTGGTGACGCTGGACGGAGCACCTATCCCGCAGGCTGAGGCAACCCGCCTGTGGCGCTTTCACAAGCCGCCCGGTCTGGTTACCACCACGCGCGATCCCCAGGGCCGGCCGACGGTCTTCGAGCATCTGCCGGCCGATCTGCCCCGCGTCATGACGGTCGGGCGCCTGGACCTGAACAGCGAAGGGTTGCTGCTGCTGACGAACGACGGCGCCCTGGCCCGCCACCTGGAACACCCGGAGACGGGTTGGGTGCGGCGCTATCGCGTGCGTGTGCATGGACGCGTGGAATCAGCGCGCCTGGAGTCCCTGGCCGGTGGCGTCACGGTCGAGGGCGTGCGCTACGGACCTGTCAAGGCGGCCCTGGAGCGCCAGCAGGGTGCCAACGCCTGGTTGATGGTGGCGCTTCGGGAAGGGCGAAACCGAGAGGTTCGCCGGGTCATGGAACATCTTGGCTGGTCGGTGACCCGCCTGATCCGGGTCGGCTACGGACCGTTCGTGCTGGCCTCGTTGGCGCGCGCAGCGGTGGAGGAGGTGCCACGCCGGCAGATGCGCGACATGCTGGGCTCGGCCTGGAAAGAGGGCGGCTCGGGCGCAGGTTCGTCCGGGAGCGGGGGCGCGGGCCGCCGACCCCGGCATGGACAGGCGCGGCGGTCATGAGGTTGCTGGCGCTGCGGCCCGATGTCTGCGCGCGCCTGGCGGCGGGGGACTGGACGGCGCTGCCGCCGGGGCTGGGCCTTGATGCGGCGGCCGACCACATGCGGGTCCTGGCCACCACCTGCGTCGGCCTGTATGCCCGCCACGGCGCGCAGCCGCCTTGGCTCGTCTATCTGGCGGTGGACCCGGCCATCAGCACGGCGGTCGGATCATGCGGGTTCTGGGGACCCTGCCGGGACGGGATTGTGGAGGTTGGCTGCTTCACCTTCCCCCCGTTCGAGGGACGCGGCTACGCGACCCGCATAACCCGATCGCTTGTGGATCTCGCCAGGTGCCATTCAGAGGTGGAAACACTTCGCCACCATACGCCAACGGCAGAGGGTGCCGCCGCCCGTATCCTGGAGCGGTTCGGATTTATCCGCGAGGGGCGTGTCTGCGACCCGAGGGAGGGCACCCAATGGCGCTGGAGCCTGAGCCTCGTGTCCCCACCGGATGAACCAGAGCCGGCCAGTCCCGGCCAATAGAAGACCTGAACCGTTTTGGCGGCCGGCCGGGAGGGCTTCCGGCGTCACGACGCAACGCAGTATGCGGCTACGGTCCTGCCCGCTTCGGGTTCATGACCGGCTGGCATGGGCCTGTCATCGTTGACCGGGACGATAAGCGGTATCGCGAAAAGGTGACGTTCCACGCCTGACATCGCGGCCCGCCATCAGGATCGCCCCATCACCGGGCCATCAAGAAACCAAAGCCACCCACAAAAATAACCGGACCTCCGGAAAACATCAGACCGGCTTATCCCGCTGCCTCCGGGTTGTACCGGCGGTGGGGGAACGGGACGGTGCCGTTCGGCGGGAGAGTCACACTCTTCCGCCGCCAGCACTCCCTCAGCCAGCACTACATCAGATTGTGCGATCCGGCCGAGAATCGATCAAGGAATGTCGCCGGCGCGGATTCGCTTGGCTTGCACCGCACGTTCAGCGTTTGGGCCAACGCCAACCTCGCAATCATTGTCACTGGATGGCTCGTTCACACGATATTCATGTGATCATTTGGACCAGAAAAGCACACGAATGGACAATAACGCTCGCAAAGCGGGCTTCGCTGGGTGGACCACAACCCCTTGTCTGGTGTATGGTCGTCTCAGTTGATCGGGGGGCCGCCAAATCCACGGCGCGTCATCCTGGCGCCAGCCCGCCGCCCCCCGACGCCGCCGGAGCCGACCCTAGAGCGCTCCGGACCATGCTCGGCGCGGGCAACGCACAAACAGCCAAGGGCCGCGGTCGCGGCGGCCCGCCAGGACTGCCAGGACTGTCAGGGCACGGCGCCGCCGTGTCCGCGAAGACAGGCGCGTGTTTGCGCCCCCCACAGTTCTGACGCTCGCACCGACGAGATCAACAGGGCCGGGCCTTGTGCCCCGACCGACATCGCTGTCGGCTGGAGGCGCGCGGTCCGCCTTGCGAAAGGAGACCAAGCCTCGTGACCGAATCCTACCTGTTCACGTCGGAATCCGTGGGCGCCGGCCATCCGGACAAGCTCGCCGACTGCATTTCCGACGCCGTCCTGGACGCCATCCTGGCACAGGATCCGATGGCCCGCGTGGCCTGCGAAACCCTTGTCAACACGGGTATGTGCATCCTTTCCGGAGAGATCACGACCACCGCCGGCGTTGACTATGCCGATGTCGCCCGCCAGACCATCCTGGACGTCGGCTATGACGATCCCCGCTACGGCTATGACGGGCGCTCCTGCGCCGTGCTGGTGGCGCTCGACAAACAGTCGCCGGACATCGCCCAGGGCGTCAACGAGGGCGCCGGCCTGGACCTGGAACAGGGCGCCGGCGACCAGGGCCTGATGTTCGGCTTCGCCTGCCGCGAAACCGACGCCTTGATGCCGTTGCCGATCCAACTTGCGCATCGCCTGACGGCGCGCCAGGCCGAGGTGCGCAAGGCCGGCACACTGCCGTGGCTCCGCCCCGATGTCAAAAGCCAGGTCAGTGTCCGCTATGAGGGTGGGCGGCCTGCCGGCCTGGATGCCGTGGTTCTGTCCACCCAGCATGACGAGGACGTCGATCACGCCACCCTGCGCGAGGCGGTCATCGAAGAGATCGTCCGCCCCTGCCTGCCGGCCGACATGAGTGGTGGCGACGTCGCCTATCACATCAATCCCACCGGTCGCTTCGTCATCGGTGGGCCGGTCGGCGACTGCGGCCTGACCGGGCGCAAGATCATCGTCGATACCTACGGCGGCATGGGCCGACACGGGGGCGGCGCCTTCTCGGGCAAGGACCCGTCCAAGGTGGACCGCTCAGCGGCATACGCCGCGCGCTATGTGGCCAAGAACCTGGTGGCCGCCGGCCTCGCCGGGCGCTGCGAAATCCAGCTTGCCTATGCCATCGGTGTGGCCCGTCCGGTCTCCGTGCGGGTCGATACCTTCGGCACCGGCGTTCTGCCGGAAAGGCGTCTGGAGGCCCTGGTCCGCGAACATTTCGATCTGCGGCCAAAGGGCATTATCGCCATGCTCGATCTGCTGCGCCCGATCTATCGCCAGACGGCCGCCAACGGTCACTTCGGCCGTACCGACGTGCCGTGGGAAGAGACGGACAGGGCCGCCGCCCTGGCCGCCGACGCCGGCATCAACGCCGCCGCAGACTGAGAGTGAGAGAAGGAGCCCCACCGTGGATACCATCGACTTCCGGGACCTGAATAACGATCTCGTGGCCCGATCACAGGAGCACGGCCACGACCCCATCTCGGCACGCGACAGTGATGTCTATCGTGGCGAATACGTCCAGACCTTCGTGGAGAAATGGGACGAGTTGATCGATTGGGACGCGCGCGCCCAAAGCGAGGGTCAGTTCTTTATCGACGTGCTGAAGGCACGCGGCAAGACCCGCATCCTGGATGCCGCCTGCGGCACCGGCTTTCACTCCGTCCAACTCATTCGCGCCGGCTTTGACGTCACCTCCGCAGACGGCTCGGCCGCCATGCTGGCCAAGGCGTTCGACAATGCCAGGGACCACCATATCATCCTGCGTACCTGCCAGGCCGATTGGCGATTCCTGAACAAGGACCTGCACGGCAAGTACGACGCCATCATCTGCCTGGGCAACAGCTTCACCCACCTGTTCGACGAACAGGATCGCCGGCGCGCGCTGGCCGAGTTCTATGCTGCGCTGAAGCACGACGGCATCCTGATCATCGACACCCGCAACTATGATGCCATCCTCGACAGTGGGTATTCCACGCAGCACAAGTACTACTACTGCGGAGACCGGGTGACCGCCGAGCCGGAGCACGTGGACGACGGCCTGACCCGTTTCCGCTATGCGTTTCCGGACGGCTCGGAATACAGGCTCAACATGTTCCCGCTGCGGAAGAACTACGTGCGGAGGCTGTTGACCGAGGCCGGATTCCAGCACATCCGCACCTACGGAGACTTCCAGGAGACCTACCAGGAGGACGACCCGGACTTCTTCATCCACGTGGCGTCCAAGAGCTACGACCTGGAGCGTGGCCCGCGCGACCTGAAGAAGATCGCCTCGGTCGCCGAGACATACTACGACAGCGGTGACGCCGACAACTTCTACTACCAAATCTGGGGTGGCGAGGACATTCACATCGGCCTGTACCAGGGCACCGAGGGCGAAACCATCAAGGACGCCAGTCGCCGTACCGTCGATACGATGGCCGAACAGGTCGATCTGGGTCCGGACAGCCGGGTGCTCGACATCGGGGCCGGCTATGGCGGGGCCGCCCGGCGTCTGGCCGCCACGCGCGGCAGCAAGGTTCACTGCCTGAACATCTCTGAAACCCAGAACGCCACCAACCGGCGCCTGAACGGTGAACAGGGCCTGGATGAGCGGGTCACGGTGGTGCATGGCAGCTTCGAGGATATCCCGGAGCCCAGCGACCGCTTCGATGTGGTCTGGTCGCAGGACGCCATCCTGCACTCGGGCGACCGCGAGCTGGTGCTGGAGGAGGCCTTCCGCGTCCTCAGGCCGGGCGGCCATCTGATCTTGACCGACCCCATGGAAGCGGACGACGTGCCCAAGGGGGTGCTGCAACCGGTGTACGATCGCATCCACCTGGAGAACCTGGGCTCCATCAGCTTCTACAAGGCCGCCGCCGCGCGCGTCGGGTTCGAGTTGGTATCCGTTTCCGAACTGACAGAGCACCTGCCGCGGCACTATGGCCGCGTCGGCGAGGTGCTGCGCGAGCGCTACAACGAGTTGGCCAAGGTGTGCAGCCGGGGCTATCTCGACCGCATGCTGGTCGGTTTGGACAACTGGGTGAAGGCCGGTGAGGCCGGGCATCTGGCCTGGGGTATTCTGCACTTCCGCAAACCGGAGGCATAGACCCGGCCGGGCGGGGGCGGATTCTCCGTTCGGAACCGCTTCCGCCCGACGGGCGCCGTCACGACCGGCCCCGGTTCCGCCCGATCGGCCCGCCTGTCCACGCGGATCAGGCCGGGGCCGATTTTCCGCGCCTGTTTCCGCGTTTGTTGCCTGGCCACGACGCCGGCCCTGTACCAAGCCCGCCCCTGGAGAGATCCGGGGGCGGGTTTCTTATGACCCGACTCCGGCCTGTCGGACGCTGCCCTTTTTCGTTGCCTGTTCGGCCTTCGGAGCAACCGACCGGGATCAAAGATGACGCCTGACCCCCTTGAGAATATTGGTGGGCGATGACGGGTTCGAACCGCCGACCTCCTCGGTGTAAACGAGATGCTCTTCCAGCTGAGCTAATCGCCCGTTGACGTCAACGCGCCACAACCCCAAGGCCGACGGCCTTGATCGCCGGCCATGAGCAATGGGCACCAAGGCAGGTTGCGCCCGGCTCAGCGTGCGGCAAGCACCGACCCGGTTTTGCGAACCTGCCCCTAATGACCGATTCGATGCGGAGGGACTCGACCAATCGGAGCAAGGCGCACGTCCGCTCGATCGCACCCCGGTGCAGCCCTCGCCATCACTCTATCCGGGGGTGGGGGCACACCATTTGCCCGGGATCCGCGCCTGGTGACCATTGAAGGCACTCGGGCAAGCCTTCAGCCGACCGGATCGAATGATGCCAAGCGCTCTGGTTGTATCGCCAATGCAAAGACGGATGAGACGAAGCACCTCCGCGTCATGCGCGCCGCGTTGCTCCGGATTGCCACGCCCACCCCGCCAAGGGACTTGATACGCTCGCACTTCCACCGGAGACGCCTGCGATGCACCCTGCTTCCGCGTGCCGAGCCCCTAGTTCACCGCATCCTTCAGGGCCTTGCCGGGCTTGAACTTTGGCTGTTTGGAAGCCGGGATGGTGATCTTTTCACCGGTCCGGGGATTGCGACCCTCGGACTGCGCGCGTTCGGAGACGGCGAAAGTCCCGAACCCGACGAGCCGAACTTCGGTACCGCTTTTCAGCGCATCGGTGATGGTCTCGAAGACGCTGTCAACGGCCTTTGTGGCGTCGGCCTTCGAAAGGTCGGTGCTGTCGGCTACGGCGGCGACGAGATCGTTCTTATTCACTGGCAAAACCCCCTTGCTTGGGACCGTTTGGTTGGCGTGATCCGGGTCGGCTGAAATTCATGGAAAACCGCCGAAAACTCTAGCTCGACCTTTTCTCGCCCGTCAATGCGGGAAACGGCGGCGCCTCAGCCTCGGCGGCGCCGCGCGTTGCACTTACCATTGCCGCCAAGCGGCGGGAATGCAAGAGCCTAAGCGCCTGACGGGGAACCGATCGACCATTCGTGGCATCAGGGATACAGCGGCCACACCACCAGGCAGTGCCCGATGGCCGCGCATCGAACCCTTCCGTGGCCGGTCAGGAAGCCCGAAAACCCTCAGGCACGTCAATGGGTGGTGACGGCGCCGTCGACCCCCGCAGCATCCGACGCGCCGCGCCCGGCCGCAGCCTCGGCGGCGGCTTCGTCGGCCTCTGTCCATTCGATGGGCGTGAGGGGCTTGACCAGCGCCTCGGCCAGGACCTCGTCAACGGTCGTTACCGGCACCACCCGCAGCCCTTTCTTGACGTTGTCGGGGATCTCCGCCAGGTCCTTCTCGTTGTCCCTGGGGATCAGGACTGTCGAAAGCCCGCCGCGCAGGGCGGCGAGCAGTTTTTCCTTCAGCCCCCCGATCGGCAGGACGCGTCCGCGCAAAGTGATCTCTCCGGTCATCGCAATATCTCGTCGCACAGGGATCCCGGTCAGGGCCGAGACCATCGAGGTACACATGGCGATACCGGCCGAGGGGCCGTCCTTCGGGGTGGCGGCCTCTGGCACATGAACATGAAACTCGCGCCGGTCGAACAGGGTGGGCCGGATTCCGAAGCTGACGGCGCGCGAACGGATATACGAGCGCGCCGCCTGCACCGATTCCTTCATCACGTCACCCAGGTGGCCGGTCAGGGTGATGCCCGGCTTGCCGGGCATCATCAGGGCCTCGATCGACAACAACTCGCCCCCCACCTCGGTCCAGGCCAGCCCGGTCGTCACGCCCACCAGGTCCTCCGGCTCGACCTCACCGAACCGATAGCGGCGCACGCCCGCATATTTCTCCAGGGTGCGGGGGGACACGGCGACCCTTTTCTGCG
>CAYFTQ010000061.1:0-10209 GCA_964346035.1 uncultured Roseospira sp.
CGCCACTGGCCTTGTAACGCCACCCGCCGGCCGGGCGATCACCGCTCAGGCGCTCAGGCGCTCAGGCGCCGCATGATCTCGTCGGGAATCTCGTAGTTCGCGGCCACACGCTGGACGTCGTCGTTGTCGTCCAGCACATCCAGGAACTTCATCAGCGTGCGCGCGGTGTCCTCGTCCACCGCCACGGTGCTCATGGGGCGCCAGTCCAGGCGGGCCGCTTCCGGCTCGCCCCTGGCGGCGCTCAGCGCCTCGCGCACGGTGTTCAGGTCGTCGGGCTGGCAATAGATATCGTGGCCGGACTGGTCGCTTTCCACATCGCTGGCGCCGGCCTCGATGGCCGCTTCCAGCATGTCTTCGGCGCTGCCGGCCTCGGCCGCGTAGCGCACATAGCCCACGCGCTCGAAGTTGAAAGCGACCGAGTTGGTTTCGCCCATGGTGCCGCCGTTCTTGTTGAAGGCGGCCCGCACCTCGGCGGCGGTCCGATTGCGGTTGTCGGACAGGCACTCGACGATGACCGCGACCTGGCCCGGCCCGTAGCCCTCGTAGCGCAGTTCCTCCAGCGCCTCGGCATCGGCGCTGGACGTCGCCTTGGCCATGGCGCGCTCTATGTTGTCCTTGGGCATGGACGCCTGTTTGGCGGCCGCGATGGCGGCGCGCAGGCGCGGGTTGGCGTCGGGATCGGGCGAGCCCGTCTTGCACGACACGGTGATCTCGCGCGCCAGCTTGGTGAACAGCTTGGCGCGTTTCGCGTCCTGACCGCCCTTGCGGTACATGATGTTCTTGAACTGGGAATGGCCGGCCATGGCGCGTCCTGGCTCCCTCGGCTGTCGATGTGACGGAATGCTGTCCCGATTACACCACTTGCCGGACGGATGCCACAAGAAGCATGCGGGGCGCCGGGAACGGATGGCGCGCGCCGCGTTCCGTCAGGTCGCCAGCATGCCCAGGGCGCGCCACAGTGGCAGGCGCTCGGGAAGCATGGTCTCGATCATGGTGCGCAGAACGCGCCAGCACGCCGGCGGGTCACGCATGGCCTCGCCGTCATGCACCAGAGCCTCGCCACGGGCCTCGAACGGCGCCCAGATTTCGCGCGCCAGGGCGGCCGGGTCGGCCGGCCGGCCGCGCTCCAGGGCATCAAGGACCAGCACTTCCAGCCCGCCCAACGGGAACTCGCTGCCCATCCGGGGCGCCAGCACGCTGGCCCGGGTCTGTAGGCCGTTGGCCTCCACCGCCGCGCGCGCCTCTGTCAGTGAACGCCGGCAGGCCATCGTCCCCTGCTCCGCCACGGTCGAGAGGCAGGGCCAGGCCAGGCCGGCCGAGACCATCAGCGCCGCCGCCTCCGCCGCTGTCTGGGGGCTGTCGGCGAACGGGCCGGCCAGCAGCGCAGACAGCGTTTGCGGCCCCTGATCCCACAGCAGCCGGGCGGCAGCCGGATAGGCCGGGTCCAGTTCGATGCGGCCGGCCGGCACGGACAGGGCGGGGGGATCAACGGGCGGTTCGGACGCAGCACAAAACACCATGTCGCGCAGGCTGGCATCCCGCTCCGGCTCGGTCATGCGGCGCGGCCCGCGCACGAACAGGTCCTTGCGCAGGATGCGGGAGATGAAGAAGTCGCGCAGGGTCTCGCGCGCGGCGGGCAGCGGCACGTCACCAAGCGCGCGGGCCTGCTCCTCTGACAGCATCAGGGCCGGAAAGACCTCGTGCGGCACCGCGCTACCGACGAAGGACAGGCGCGCGTCTTCCAGGTCGGCGGCAACCTCGCTGTGATAGAGGGCGCCCCAGCTTTCGTTCATGTATTCATGCGTCAGATAGGCCGGGTCGGCGTCGGGCAGGCTGTCGAACAGCGTGTCCAGCAACGCCCCCTGGGTCAGGTGCGCCGCGCCGGCGGACCGCATGGCCCTGACCCGCTCCATGGCGGCGACCAGGCGCCGGTCGCTGCCGCCCACGTCCAGGCGAGCCGCCTCGAACAGCGCGCGTTGCAGCAGACCCATGCCGGCGGCGCCGGGCATCGCATTATAGCTGACAAGCACAAGTCCGCCCGCGCGCACGTGCCGGCGCAAAAGGGTTCGCAGGGCGGCCTTGGTCTCCGCGCCCACCCAGGCATAGACCCCATGCACGATAACCAGATCGGCGTCCGGCAGCGCGACGGGATCGGCCGCAAGGGCGGCGAAGTCGGCCTCCAGCAGGGTCACGTTGTCCACACCCAGCGCGCTGGCGCGGGCGCGCGCGGCGGCAATGTGGGTGGGATTGAAATCAACCCCGACGCAGCGGCAGTCAGGATGGGCGGCGGCGGCAGAGATCAGCCCGTTGGCATGCCCGCAGCCCAGTTCCCAGATGACCGCGCCGTGTTCCAGCACCGGCACGCGCACGCCGCACAGGGTGGCCGCGAATAGAAGCCCGGCCGGCGCGTGCGCCGGATAGGCCCGCCCCACATAAGGCACGTCCGTGACATAGCCGTCGCCCGCGAAACTCATGGCCAGAAGGTCCTTTCAGCGGCTTGGATCGGTCAGCCGGCGTCATCGCCGGGGCGCACCGGTGCGCGGGCGGGTCCGGTCTCGACGACGCCCGTCCAGCCGCGCCCGGCCCAGTCCCCGTCCAGCATGGCCACCGCCGCGCGCGCGCGCGGCCATCCGTGAACCTGCAACAGGCAGGGCGCCACCAGGCGCGCGCCCTCCGTCCACCAGAACGCGCGGCCATCGGGCGGCGCATCCGGCGACGGCGCCCCCGCCGGGAGCAACCCGGCCGCGTCCTCCGCCAGCCAGGTCAGGGCGGCCACCCGCTCGGCCTGGCTGGACGGCCGCAACGGCACATGCACGCCAGCGCCGGCGCCGGCCCCGGCACGGCGCCAGAGGGGCGGGTCGGAACGGTCGTCGTCGTGTACGCCGGCGCGGGCCGGGTCCGGGTCCGGGTCGGCCGTGGCCAGGGCCAGCAGGGCGTCGGCGTCAATGGTCTCGTCGGCCAGCGCGCTCAGCACGGCCGTCTCCAGCGGCGCCAGGGAGACCGCCACCGATCGCGCCAGCGCGGGAGTGCCGGCGGGCGGCAGGCCGGTTCGCATCAGCACCAGGGGAAAGTAGCGCCCGACCCGATCCACGCTGGGGATCATGACACCCGCTGCCGGCCCGCCCGCAACGCCGGCCCCGAGCGCGAAATGCCAGATCGGACCGGTCAGGAAGGCGTCCAGCCAGTCGGGTTCGCCCAGTTCGTCGCGCAACGCGGTCATGAGCCCGCTCAACCAGTCGTCCCAGGCACTGACGACGGCCGAAGCCAGGCCACGGCGCACAAAATCGCCATGCGCCGGCATCTTGCCGAACAGGCCGACAGTGCCCATTCACAATGTCCCGGGGCAGCGGAAGGCCCGCAATTCCGGCAGGTTGAACGGATTCATGACACTGCCCGCGCGGATCTCGAAGGTGGCGGTGCGCCCGCCCGAACTGAACACGGCGCGGAAGCGGTCGCCGGTGCCGCCACCCTGGCGCCGGGCCTGATCGAGCAGGCGGAAGAAGCTCCACGGCCCCTCGAAGATGGCCATGGACTGTCCGCCCGCCTCACTCGGCTGAAAGGCGATGCGGCTGCGGGTGCCGGGTCCCGGCCACTGCATGGCGGTGGCGGTGACCGGACCGTGGCCGTAGCTGACGGTCTGGCCGGCGATCTCCAGCACCACCTGGTTGGCCGCCGGGTCCAGGGCCACGGGCGTCACCTGGAACGGAACGTTCAGTTGGGCGGCGCCGGTCGGGAAGAAGGCATCGCGGATCGCGGCGGCGCGTTCGAACTGGGCCAGGGTGGCACGCGACAGGTTGAGGTCGATGCCGTTGTGACGGCGACTGCGCCACGGCTTTGATCCCAGGTCCACATAGGGCAGAAGGTTGTTGCGGAAAAAACCGTCGATCAGGCCGCCGGGCGAGAACAGGCGGGTGAAGTCGGCCAGCGCGACCTCGCGCTGGCTGCCGCCGGCGAAGGGATAGCGTCCGTTCAGGGCTTCGCGGCACAGCGGCAGGACATCGGCCTTCCAGGCGTCACCCAGGGTCGTGCGCGTGCTGCCGACGGCAATGGTCTGGCCGCCGGTGGCGATGTGTTCCAGCCAGCCCGACAGCGGAGCCGGGGCCTGCTCGGCGGCATCGTCCAGGCGCCGGATGGCGTCCACGCCGCCGCCCCCCCCGCCGCCGCCGCCGGCCCCGACGCCGCTCAGGGCGGCCAGGTTGCCGCCACTGTCGGCCACCCGGCGCAGGCCGTCATAGGCGCGTTCAAGTTGGTCGATGGTCGTTTCCAGGGGCGGCGTGCCACCGTCCGGCGCGCGCACAAAGGCATGCAGGCGGGCGAACCGGTCGTTGACGAACTGGCCCGGCAGGGCCGTGTCCCCGCCGCCGCCGCCGGCGCCGCCGGTCCGCCCCCCGGACGAGGTCAGCCCGCTGTCGGAAAAGATGCCGGCCAGCCGTTCGACCGTCGAGAGCCTGCCGGTTCCCAGGCCCAGGGCCTGGCCCACCTGGCGCGCCTGACCGGCCGCCTCCTCGACGCCCTCGGCGTTCTCCACCGCCCCCAGGCCGCCGGCGGCCAGCGCGCCCAGGGCGCCGCCGGACTGATCCTCGGGCCGGGCCAGCCGGGTCTGTTGCGAGACTTCCTCAAGCAGGTTGCGCAGCGGTGAGTTGGCACCGGAGAGCAGCCCGACGATGGTCAGCGCGTCCTCGCTGTTCTCGAACGGCTTGAGCACGATATCGGCCAGCAGGGTATCCCAGACCGCCACGTAATCGTCCAGGTACAGCGCGGCCAGATCGCGTTCCAGGCGACGCACGCCGGCCTCGTCAAGGACCTCCTGGTCGCCCATGACCCAACTGTTGCTGGCGATCTCGTCGGCGGCATCCACCAGATAGGGCAGGAACACGGTGCTGAACCCTCGGTAGGTATAGAAGCCGTCCACACCCTCGTTCAGGCTTGCACCGGACCGGCGCGTGAAGACCCGCGGTCCCGAGGGACCGGCGGCGTCAATGATGCGCCAATCCGGCAGCGCGCGGGCGGCCGCGCTGTCGCGAATCAGGGCATAGGCGCTTTCCGCCATCGGCTGCTGTTTCAGGGTATCGCGCGTGCGCTGGATAAGCGGGCCGTCCATCGGCATGGGCTTCATCAGCCCGTCGGTCAGGGCCGCGACGTGGCCGGCGATCTCGGCGCGCAGGGCCTCGTTGCGGCCACCACCATGGCGCCGCGCGATGTCCAGGCGCGTCCACTGGCGGATCAGGGCCGGGTCCATCGGCCCCTGCCCGCCCAGCATCAGATAGATCTTGAGCAGGCCGTAGAGGCTTTCCAGTTCCTCCGCCTCCAGCAGCATTTCGCGCACCCGGTAGGTCAGGCGCGGCAGCAGCAGACTGTTCAGGCCGTCGCGATAGGCGGATTGCGTCTGCTGGGCCAGCTTGGCGCCCTGGTACAGGCCGAAGCCGGAGCCCATGGGCGCCGGCCGGTCACGTTCGGCGTACCCGGTCGGCAGGTCGCGCAGGGCGGCCAGGGCGGGCAGGATGGGGCGCAGGTCCGAGGATTCGACCACCAGCGCGCCGCCGTCGTCGGGCCGGATCTCCTGCACATGGGCGCGGTAGCGATCAAGGCCGTCCTCGACCCCCTTGATCAGGTCCAGGTTGACCAGGGTGCTCCAGGTCCACAGGCCGGCCCCGGTCACCAGCAGCACGGCGGCGGTCCCCAGCGCCAGCCCTCGCACCAGCTTCATGCGCCGTTCGGTGCGGCGGTTACGACCCACCAGGCCGGCCTCGCCGAAGATGACTTCGCGCAGCAGGCGGGTCAGGAAATAGCTGCGGCCCTGGCCCCGGAAGGCGCCGAAACGCGCCGGCGGCACGCCGAAGCGATTGGCCAGCCCGGCCATGACGCGGTCGATGGGGGTGCCTTCCTGGGTACCGCTGGTGAAGTACACCCCGCGCAGCATCACGGGGTCCTCGTATCGGCCGGCGCGGAAGGCCTGCTCCAGAAGCTGCGCCACCGGCTCGCGCAGGGCGGCAACCTGTAGCGGGAAGCCGGAGATCAGGCCGGCGCGGGCGAAATCGTCCTCCTGGTGCAGGCGGTCCAGGCGGTGCTGTTCCAGCCGCTCCAGCAAGAGGTCGAATTCGTCGCCGAAGCTGTCCAGCGGGTCGCTGACCACCTCTCCACGGCGTGTTTCGGCCATGGGGAAGGTCATGCCCCAGACCTGCGCGCGGCCATCCCGGCGCAGGTCGGCGAAGAACTCCATGAAGCCGGCGACCAGATCCACCTTGGTCAGCATCACATAGACCGGCAACCGCAGACCAAGCCGGTCATACAGCTCGGAAATGCGCTTGCGGATGGCCAGGGCGTGCTCGCGCCGCTCGGACTCGCTGGCGGTCATGATGTCTGACAGACTGATGGCCACCAGAAGCCCGTTGACGGGCTGACGCGGGCGCGTCTTGCGCAGGATATCGACGAACCCCTCCCAGGCCGCCGCGTCCGTGGCGGCCTGCGAATCCTGCGTGGTGTAGCGCCCGGCGGTGTCCAGCAGCACGGCTTCGTCCGTGAACCACCAGTCGCAATGGCGGGTGCCGCCGGCGCCGGCGATCTTGGCGCGCTCGCCGTCCTTGCCCAGCGGGAAGCCCAGCCCGGAGTTGGCCAGCGCCGTGGTCTTGCCGGCGCCGGGCGGACCGATGATCAGGTACCACGGCAGTTCATACAGATAGCGCCGACCGCCCTTGCCGTCCTTGCGGCGCATGCGTTGCAGGTCGGTCAGGGCGGATTGCAGGCCCTGGCGCAGGGCCTCCACCTCCGGCCCGGCGTCGGCGCCGCCGCTGTCGGCGCCGGCGTTCTGGGTCATACCCTCGACCAGGGCGGCCTGGCGCCTGTGGCGCCGCCAGACCCCGATCAGGACCAGCAGCGCCCAGATCAACAGCAGCACCAGCGCGACCACCAGCCGCGCGGCGATGCCTTCCAGCGGACGCACGTCGCCGAACCCGATCAGCGGGCCCAGGAACCAGACCAGCACGATCAGGAACAGGACACCCACGAGGCCAAGGAACCAGCCGCGGGTCAGGATGGAGAGAAGAGTCTTCACGGTCGCGTTCCGGTCTTGCGCGGCGGGACCGGCGCCCGGTGCGGGCGCCGCGTCCTCATGGAGCCTGCTTGATCAAAAGGATATCGGTGCGGCGGTTGGCCTCCCGGCCCTGCGGCGTGTCGTTGCCGGCGATGGGCTCGGTCGCGGCCTTGCCTTCCACGCTCAGCCGCGTCGGGTCCTCCAGCAGAGGCGCGATCTGGTCGCGCACGGCCTGGGCCCGCGCCAGCGACAGGTCGAAGTTGGACGGGAACCGCACGGTGCGGATGGGAATGCTGTCGGTATGGCCCTGGATGATGACCTTGCCGGGTTCCTCGTTCAGGGCCTCGCCGACACGCCTGATGACCTCGTTGAAGCGGTCGCTGACCGTCGCCGACCCCGACTCGAACATGCCGCGCGCGCGCAGGCGAACCGTGATGGCCTGGGCGTTTTCCAGCACCGTGACCAGGCCTTCTTCGATCTCCGGTTCAAGGAAGCCGCGCACCCGGTCAACCTGGGTTTCGACCGCCTCCGGCGGCGGCGGTGGTGGTGGCGGCGCAAGGGCCTCGTATTCGATCACGATGGCCCCGGTCGGCGGCAGGCCGGAGAATTCGGCGTACAGATCGTCGCTCTGCCCGTTCAGCCACCAGGAAAAGGCGATGAACATCAGCACCAGCAGCGCAGCGGTAGCGCTGGCGATCACCCAAACCGGAATGCGCGCGCCCAAGGGGGCATGTCCGGCGGCGACGCCGCGCCAGTGCGGCGACAGGTCTTCCGGCGGTTCGCCACGGATGTCGGTCAACAGCCGGTAAAGGCCATCGCGCTTGCGTCGGTGTTCACTGCGGCCGCGATCGAGCACCCGCAACTCGCCCTCGAACCCCAGCGACAGGCACAGATAGATCAATTCCAGCACGCGGGCGTTGCGGCCCGGGTTCTCGCTCATGCGGTCGAGCAGCGAGAAGAAGCGCTTGCCGCCATAGGCCTCGTTGTGGAAGCGCAGCGTCATGCCCTCACGCGCCCAGACCGAGCCAGAGCCCCAGGGCGTGTTGAGGACCACATCGTCCATGGTGGCCGAGAGGATATAGTGCGCGGTGCGGTGCTGGTCCTCGGGCAGGTCGGTCTTTTTGAGGCGGCGATTGAAGCCCTCGAATTCGTCCATGACACGGTCGCGCAGGGCCTCCACGTCACGGTGGGTGCCGCCCAGACGCAGGCGCGCGATCAGGCTGAGCAGCGGCGCGGCCGCCGCCACCAACGGATTGTGCCGCGAGCGTTCCGCCAGGGTCGCGGCGATGTCGGAGACGGACGCGCCGGAGACGCCCCGCTCGGCCCGCCGGGGCGGAGCATCGGCACGGTCCCCGCGATCCCTGGCCGGGGGCATGTCGACCCCGCCGTCGCCATCGTCCGCGAACGGAGCATGGCCGGCCGACGGCGCGGCGGATCGCGCCGGCTCGGGTGCCGGGTCCGGACGCGATCGGGGCGCCCGCCCCCCGGGCGAGGGGCGGATGACCGTGCGGTCGATGTCGCCCGGCTCGCTGAAGGGGTCGTTGTCGGTGTCGTCCGCCATCGTTCCTCGTCACCCCTGTCCGCGCCGCCCCGGAGGCCGGGGCCGGCCCCTATTGCCGGATGGCCCACAACTCCATGACGATCCCCGGGTAGTCGCCGCCGATGTGGATCCCGATGCCGCCCGAGGTCGCCAGCCGGCGCCAGAACTCGCCGGTCTTGTCCAGTTCGAAATAGACAAAGTCGGCATGGTACGGGATCTGGCGCGGCGCAACGGCGAGGGGGTGGGCGTCGATCCCCGGCAGCGCCGAGTTGACAAGCTGGCGGATGTCTTCCACCGGTCCGATCTTGACCTGATGGGGAAAGTGGCGCCGCAGCACTTCCGGCGAGACATCGGCCTTGACCGCCAGAACAAAGACCGCCTGGTTGAGCAGGCTGCGGTCCTGGATCGCCGAGACCATCACCCCGGACTTGGTCGCCTTCAGATCGAGTTGGACCGCCGTCTGCTCCAGCACCGCGCTGAGCGAGTGACGCAGGTCGGCGATCACGGGCGCGAAGGTCGCCTCCAGGTTTTCGTGTTGATAGGGCGGAAAGCGCGCCGGGCGCCGCGACTGGGCCGCGAAGGTGGACAACTCCCCGGCCATCTCCAGGCACAGCGCATAGAAGCGCTCGGGATGCACGTCGCCCTCGTTGGACCAGTGCGCAAGCAGGGGTTCATAGCGGTTGGTGGCCTGCAACAGCAGGAAATCCGAGATCTCGGCCACGCCCTTGGTGCCGGACTGGCCAAGACGTGCCGCCAGCGCCTCGCCGCGATGGTGAAGAAGGCCCTGAAGTTCGGTGATGAAGGCGTACAGCGGCCGCGATGCGCGACAGACCAGGCTGGGCGGAATGTAGGCGGTGTCCAGCTTGACCCGACCGTTGGCGTCCACCTCGGTGATGCGGGCCAGACCCAGGCTGGCGAAGCCGGCGCGGTCCTCGCCCTGGACGCGGAAGCGCAGGCGCTGGCGCGCGACCTGAAGCGTGGCGGTGACATCGGAGCCGGCCACGGTATCGGCGGCCTCGAAATCCGTCGCCATGTAGCGGGCGGTCGCCTCGTGACGGCTGTCGAGAGAGATTTCCGACAGCCCGGCGCGGCGCAGTGGAAGGGTCAGGTAGACCTCGGCGCCGCGCGCCTTTTCGGTCAGTTCCAGGGGCGGCGGGGCTTCCGTTTCTTCCGGAACGGAGAACGGCGTGCCGTCCGGCAGGACGCCGTGGCACTCCACCACAGCGAACCGGCCGGTCTCCAGCAACTCCGCATCCACCGACAGCGCGCTGATGCCCCACGGGTGCGGCACCAGATTGGCCGTGCGCGCCTGCATCAGGCTTTCGGTGTATCGGTCCGCCTGCTGGAAGTGCTGGGCCTGAAGGAACATGCCCTCCGACCACACCACCTTGTTGCGCCACCCCATGCCGCCCCCTGCCGGTTAGACCGCAACCCGATCGGGTCGGCTCGCCACGGTCCCGCTCACGCTCACGCTCATGTTCATGCTCATGCGCATCGTTCCGCCCGCGCTCAGGGGCGGGTCGCGGCGGCGGACGCCACCGGCCCGCCGGTGCCCACCGACACGCCCATGGTCCCCAGCGTGACTGTCAGGCCCGTGGTCCGGTTGGGCGCGAAGCTGACCACCGACTTCCAGGCCACC
>CAYFTQ010000062.1:0-7082 GCA_964346035.1 uncultured Roseospira sp.
GGCCGCTGTTGCCGATGCAGGTGGTGCAGCCATAGCCCGCCACGGTGAAGCCAAGCGCGTCGAGCGGCGCCTGAAGGCCGGCGTGGGCCAGGTAGGCCGTCACAACCTGTGAGCCGGGCGCCAGCGAGGTCTTCACCCAGGGCTTGCGGGTCAGGCCCTTCTCGACCGCCTTTTTCGCCAGCAGGCCGGCGGCCATCATGACCGAGGGATTCGAGGTGTTGGTGCAGGACGTAATGGCCGCGATGACGGTGGCGCCATCGGACAGGTGATAGTCAGCGCCCTCCACCGGGACAGACCGGGGCGAGGACTGGCCGGCCATGTCCTTCAGCGCCTCGGCGAAGGCGCCGGCGGCGCCGGACAGCGCCACACGGTCCTGAGGGCGACGCGGCCCGGCCAGCGAGGGTTCGACGTCGCCGAGGTCCAGGTCCAGGGTGTCGGTATAGAGGGGGTCGGGCATCGCGTCGTCGCGCCACATGCCCTGGGCGCGGGCGTAGGCTTCCACCAGCGCGACCTGATCGGCATCGCGGCCGGTGTCGCGCATGTAGCGCAGGGTTTCCGCGTCGATGGGGAAAATGCCGCAGGTGGCGCCGTATTCCGGCGCCATGTTGGCGATGGTGGCGCGATCGGCCAGCGGCATGGCGGACAGGCCGGGCCCATGGTATTCCACGAACTTGCCCACCACCCCCTTGGCGCGCAGCATCTGGGTGATGGTCAGCACCAGGTCGGTGGCCGTGGTGCCCTCGCGCAACGCGCCGGAGACCTTGAAGCCGACCACCTCGGGCAGCAGCATGGAAATCGGCTGGCCCAGCATGGCCGCTTCGGCCTCGATGCCGCCCACACCCCAGCCCAGCACGCCCAGGCCGTTCACCATGGTGGTGTGGCTGTCCGTGCCCACCAGGGTATCCGGATAGGCGATCTCGCACCCGGACTCGTCGGTGTCGGTCCAGACCGTCCGCGCCAGGTACTCCAGGTTGACCTGGTGGCAAATGCCGACGCCCGGCGGCACGACCCGGAAGTTGTCGAACGCGGTCTGGCCCCAGCGCAGGAAGGCATATCGTTCCAGGTTGCGCTCGAACTCGCGATCTATGTTGCGTTGCAGCGCCTCGGCGCTGGCGTAGTGGTCGACCATGACCGAATGGTCGATGACCAGATCGACGGGCGAGAGCGGATTGATCCGTTTCGGATCGCCACCCAGGGCGGTCATGGCCTCGCGCATGGCGGCCAGGTCCACCACCGCCGGTACGCCGGTGAAATCCTGCATCAGAACGCGCGCGGGCCGATAGGCGATCTCGCGCGTTGAACGGCGCTCGTGCAGCCAGGCCGCCACGGCGCGGGCGTCGTCCACCGTCACCGAGCGCCCGTCCTCGTGGCGCAACAGGTTTTCCAGCAGGACCTTGAGCGAGAACGGCAGGCGCGAAATGTCGCCAAGGCCGGCGGCGTCGAGCGCGTAGTAATCGACCTCGCGCGATCCGACGGACAGCGTGCGGCGGGCCTTGAGGGTATCCTGACCGGTGCGAACCACGGGCGGTCTCCCTGCCTTTTGATCAATGTCGGGAACGAGTCGTGGCGCCCGATTACCGTATTCCCCGGGCGCTGTCCAGCGTTGGGGGCGGCCGCGCAAGGCCACGGGAAGAACCGGGCGTGAACTCGTAGACGGCGAGGTTCCGTAGCGCTTTCAAGGCCTTGCAGGCCCCCCGTGACGTCGCGTCCGGGCGCGCAAACCAGGACCGTTGAGCCGCTTGACCATGCGCTTGCAGGCGGTGTAACACATCCTGGCGGACGACCTGGGTCGTCCCGCTCTCCGGATCGCGGCGTCAGGCCGCGCGGGGCGCGTCGGAACAAGGGCGCGCGCGGCGGAACGGCCGGTCAAAAGGCCGAAGGCATCCGGGGGATCAGGGAGGAAAGGGAGAGGCATGTCCGAAGAGACGGCCATTCTTGACGTGCGCGCCGTGTCCCTGCAATTCGGCGGAGTGCGGGCGCTGTCTGACGTGACGTTTTCCGTCGGACGGGGCGAGCTGTTCGCGATCATCGGCCCCAACGGCGCCGGCAAGACGTCCATGATGAATTGCGTGTCGGGGCGCTATACGCCGACCGCAGGGCGGGTCGTTTTCAACGGACGCGACGTCACCGGGCTGAAGCCGAACGAACGCGCCGATCTGGGCATCGGGCGGACGTTCCAGAACCTGGCCCTGTTCAGCCACATGACCGTGCTGGACAATATCCTGGTCGGGCGTCACCACCTGCTGAAAGCCGGCTTCCTGCGCGGTGGCCTGTACTGGGGCTGGCCCGGCGCCCAGCGCGAGGAGTTGCGGCATCGCCGCGAGGCCGAGGACATCATCGACTTCCTGGAAATCACCCACATCCGCAAGGCGGTGGCGGGAACGCTGTCCTATGGCCTGCGCAAGCGGGTGGAACTGGCGCGCGCGGTGGCGCTGAAGCCGGACCTGATCCTTCTGGACGAGCCGATGGCGGGCATGAACCTGGAAGAGAAGGAGGACATGGCCCGCTTCATCATCGACCTGAACGAGGAATGGGGCATGACCGTCATCATGATCGAGCATGACATGGGCGTGGTCATGGATATTTCCCATCGGGTCGCCGTGCTCGATTTTGGTGAGAAGATCGCCGAGGGCCTGCCCGAAGACATCATGCGCAACCCGCGCGTCAAGACCGCCTATCTGGGCGAGGACGAGGACACCGGCGCGCCGGCCGTCGGGACCGGGCAGGAGGTGGCCTGATGGCGCGCAAACGCAGCCAGAAAACAACGCCCGAGTTCGGCGACATCGCGCGGTACGACACCTTTCCGAAGCTGCTGGCCCATAACGCGCGCGAACACGGCCGCGAGGTCGTAATGCGCGAGAAGGACTTCGGCATCTGGAACGAGTATACATTCTCCGACTATTACCGAAAGGTGCGTCAGTACGCGCTCGGCCTCAAGGCGATGGGGGTGGAGCGCGGCGAGTGCGTGGGGCTGTTGGGCGCCAATCGGCCGGAGTGGGTCTGGGGCGAGGTTGCGGCCCATGCCATCGGCGCCACCTCGTTGGGCATCTATCAGGATGTCCTGGGCGAGGAGGCCGCCTATCTGATCAACTACGCCGAGATCACGGCCTTCATCTGCGAGGATGAGGAGCAGGTCGACAAGCTGCTGGAACTGGAAGACCAGATCCCCTCGGTCCGGGTGATCGTCTATTGCGACCCGCGCGGCATGCGAAAGTACGACGATGCGCGCCTTCTGTCCGAGGAAGACCTGTGCCGCCGGGGCGACGCGCTGGATCGCGAGCAGCCGGGCCTTTATGACGCAGAGGTGGAGACGGGCTCCGGCGAGGATGTCGCCATCCTGTGCACCACGTCCGGGACCACCAGCATGCCCAAGCTGGCCATGCTTCAGGCCGGCCACTTCCTGGCGCACTGCCTGGACTATCTGAACGCCGACCCGAAATGTCCCGGCGACGACTATGTCTCGGTGCTGCCGCTGCCCTGGATCATGGAACAGGTCTATGTCGTGGGCCAGCAACTGATCGCGCGCAACATCATCAACTTCGTCGAGGACGAGGAAACCACGATGGCCGATCTGCGTGAGATCGGGCCGACCTTTGTCCTGCTGGCTCCGCGCGTGTGGGAGAGCATCGCCGCCGAGGTGCGCGCGCGCATGATGGACAGCACGCCGCTGAAGCGCCTCATGTACGACTGGGGCATGAAGATCGGCATCAAGGCGGCGGCCGAGAAACGCCGCTCCAGGTTTGCCGACGCCATCCTGTTCAGTTGGCTGCGCGACCAGTACGGTTTTTCGTTCCTGACCTCGGCCGCCACCGGCGGCGCCGCCATGGGACCGGAGACATTCAAGTTCTTCCACGCCATGGGCGTGCCCCTGAAACAGCTTTACGGCCAGACCGAGCTGGCCGGAGCCTATACGATCCATCGCAGCGACGACATCGACCCGGAGACCGTCGGCGTGGCCTTCGACAAGTCCGAGGTGCGCATCAACGACCCGGACGAAGAAGGTGTGGGCGAGATCGTCGGCCGCAACCAGGGCATGTTCCTGGGCTACTACAAGAACCAGGAGGCCACCGACGCCGACAAACGCGATGGCTGGATGTATACGGGCGATGCCGGCTACATCGACAAGGCGAACGGCCACCTGGTGGTCATCGATCGCGTCAAGGATCTGGCCAACACTTCTGCGGGCGTGCGGTTCTCGCCGCAGTACATCGAGAACAAACTGAAGTTCTCCGCCTTTGTCGCCGAGGCCGTCATTCTGGGCCGCGACCTGCCCTATCTGGCCGCCATAATCTGCATCCGCTGGTCGATCTTCTCCAAGTGGGCGGAACAGAAGAACATCTCGTTCACCAACTACACCAATTTGTCCGCCCACCCGGAGGTCTACCGCCTTATGCGCGAGGAGGTCGAGCGCGTCAACGAGACGCTGCCAGAGGCTCAGCGCATCCGCAAGTTCCTGCTGCTCTATAAGGAACTGGACCCGGACGACGGCGAACTCACCCGTACCCGCAAGGTGCGCCGGGGTGTGATCGCGGAAAAGTACGCCCGCGAGATCGAGGCCATCTATTCCGGCCAGGACGCCATCGACGTCGATACCTCGATCACCTTTCAGGACGGCAGCACGGCCCGCATCCAGACGACCTTGCGGGTGGAAACCCTGTTGCCGCCCGACGATCCGTCCAGCCGCCAGGCGGCGGAGTAGGGGCCGGGGCGGCAACCCGCCCCCAGCAAAGCGGCCCAGCAAAGCAAACGCCAAAGCCGGCATGCCAGACAATGGCGGGCGCACGGGGAGGACCGGATGGACCTGTTTTTCCAACTGCTGATCAACGGCATCATCGTGGGTACGCTGTATGGCGTGGTCGCCATGTGCTTCGTCTTGATCTACAAGTCCACGCAGGTGGTCAACTTCGCCCAGGGCGAGTTCCTGCTGATCGGCGCCTGGATCTGCTGGTACGTTCTGGTCCAGTTCCAGATCCCGTTTGTGTTCGGGTTCCTGATCACACTGGCGTTCATGGCCGCGCTTGGCATCTTCATTCAAATGGTCGTGCTCAGGCCGATGATCGGCGAGCCCATCATTTCCGTGATCATGGTGACCATCGGGCTGTCCATTTTCATGCGCGCGCTGGTGAACTGGCTGTTCGGGCAGTCAACCGAGGGGTTCCCGGAAGTCTTCACGATGAAATCAGTCAATATAGGCGGTCTTTATGTTGAACCGGCCTATCTGATGAGTTTCGTCGTTTCGCTTCTGATCATGGCGGGCTTTTTCTACTTCTTCAAGTACAGCCGTTACGGTCTTGCCATGCGCGCCACCGCGTTCAATCAGCAGGTGGCGCAATCGCTGGGCATCTCGGTAAAGCAGGTGTTCGCGATGGCGTGGGCCATCTCGGCCATGGTCTCCGCGCTGGCGGGTGTCGTCGTCGGCATGGTCAACGGCGTGTCCTCGGCGCTGTCGTTCATCGGCATCAAGGTCTTTCCCGCCGTCATTCTGGGCGGGCTGGATTCCATCATCGGGGCCGTGGTCGGCGGGCTGATCGTGGGCGTGCTGGAAAACCTGGCCGAATACGTGGATGGCCAGTTCCTGCACTGGGGCAACATGCTGACCATCGCGCCGTTCTGGGTGCTGATCATCATCCTGGTGGTGAAGCCATACGGGCTGTTCGGCACCAAGGACATTGAGCGCGTCTAGTGCATCGACCCGAACGAAGGCGTCGGCCGGAGTTTGGAACGTTGATGCATAAAAAAGTGCATCGACCCGAACGAAGGCGTCGGCCGGAGTTTGGAACCTTGATGCATGAAAAAGAGTCTGGCGGGCGGTAAGACAAAGAGACGGAGAGATTGTCCATGGCCACGGTGAGCCTGCGCCCCTGCGGCGACTTCCGCACCAGCTATCGCAAGGATACGGTCATCTTTCAGACCGCCAAGGCGCGCTGGGCAATGGTGCTGTTCCTGGTCGCGCTCTATGCCCTGGTCGGCATTCCCGCGCATCTTCCCCAGGTGGAGGACGTGCCGCTCGTGGGCGCGCTGTTCGCCCCCTTCACCAATGCCCAGTATCTCAGCCTGGCCATCCAGGCCTGCTATTGGGGTATCGCGGCGCTTGGCCTGAACATCCTGGTCGGCTTTACCGGCCAGATTTCGCTGGGCCACGCCGCCTTCTTCGGCATCGGCGCCTTTGCCTCGGCGTATCTGAACAACACCCACGGCATTCCGGTCATCTTCGCCATTCCGCTGGCCGGTTTGATCACCGCCTGCGTCGGGCTGCTGTTCGGCAGCCCGGCGGCGCGCATCAAGGGCCTTTATCTGGCCATCGCGACGCTGGCCGCTCAGTTCATTATCGAGGACCTGTTCATCCGCTTGGACTGGTTCACGGGCGGGTCCAGCGGTTCGCTGGCGAACTGGATCGAGATCCCCGCCTACGACGTCGCCGCCGGCCAGTGGGTGGCGCTGTACACCTTTGATTCAGACGCCAAGTTCTTCCTGTTCGCGCTGACGCTGACGGTGGCGCTGTACCTGTTTGCCGCCAATCTGATGCGCTCTCGCGACGGCCGCGCCTTCATCGCGGTTCGCGACCATTACCTTTCGGCCGAGGTGATGGGCATCAATCTGTCCAAGTACCGCATTCTCTCGTTCGGCATCTCGTCGTTCTATGCCGGCATCGGGGGGGCCTTGTACGGCCACTATCTGGGCTTTGTCTCCGCCGAGGGCTTCACCATTCTGTTGTCGATCCAGTTCCTCGGCATCATCATCATCGGCGGCCTGGGGTCGGTGTCGGGCGCCATGCTGGGTACCATCTTCATGGTGCTTCTGCCGGAGGTCATGGCCGGTGGCGTGGACGTCATCGGCTCGACCGAGTGGGGCAATACGCCCATGATCACCAACGGCCTGGCCTTCTTCAAGGAGATGGCCATCGGCGCGGCGATTATCCTGTTCCTGATCTTCGAGCCGGACGGACTGGCCCACCGGTGGCGCATGATCCGCGCCTACTGGCGGCTTTATCCGTTCTCCTACTAGGGGCGCGGCGCCCGCGCGGCCCGTCCAACCAACCAACCAAAACCACAGTCAAAAGAACACGGAGGAAACACCATGAA
>CAYFTQ010000062.1:7182-10205 GCA_964346035.1 uncultured Roseospira sp.
GAGGTCCCTCGCGCCATTTCCTTCTACAAGAAGTGGACCCAGCAGGACATGGTCGCCATGCAGGGCTGGGGCACGGGCGACACCGAGGCCCTGATCAGCTTCGTGGCGCGCGACGAGATCCCGGTCTGGTCGGCCTCCTACTCCGGCCATCTGACCGATCCGACCGGCAAGAACCCGGACACCGAAAAGCCCGCCCCCTACAACTTCTTTTATGGTCCGTCCTACTCCGACGGCTGCCGCGCCCTGGTGCAGTGGGCTATGGAGGACTGGAAGGCCAGCGGTGGCGAGGGCGTGCCCAAGTTCGTTCACACCGGCGACAACCATCCTTATCCCAACGCTCCGAAGAAGGCCTGCGCCGCCTATGCCGAGGAACTGGGCTTCGAGGTTCAGTCCCCGGTCGTGGTCTCGCTCAAGCCGGGTGACTTCAAGGCCCAGTGCCTGACCATCAAGGAGAACGAAGCCGACTACGCCTATATCGGCAACCTCGGGCCGTCGGTGATCTCGTTGTTCAAGTCCTGCGACACGGTCGGCACCGAGGTCCAGTTCATGGCCAACATCTGGGGTGGCGACCGCAAGACCATGGAGGCCATCGGCGGAACCGACCGCAGTCTGATCTTTGTCGCGGCCAACGCCTTCTGGGGCGCTGACGTACCGGGCATGGAGACGGTGCGCGCCATCTCCGAGATGGCCGACCCGTCGGTTGACTTCCGCACCCACCACTATATCCGCGGCATCTGCACCGCCTATTACATGAAAGAGGCGATGGCGTGGGCCAAGGCCAACGGCGGCATCACCGGCCCCAACATCAAACAGGGCATGTACGCCAAGCAGGACTGGGTTCCCGAAGGTCTGGAAGGCGTGTGCATTCCGTCGACCTGGACCGCCGAGGACCATCGCGGCACCATGACGGTGAACGTCTATCGCGGCACCAACGTGGACGGCGAGGTCGGCATCGACCGGGTCGCCCAGACCACCCTGCCGCGTCGCGACGACTGGCTGGGCTGGTAGGGTCCGTTCCGCGCGTCTCGCGCGCCGGTCGGCTGAGGCCTTGCGCCTTCGCCGGCCGGTGCCGGTCGCCGCATCTGCCCGATTGGACACCCCAGACGAACCGAGGACCGAAGATGGCCGCTGCCCCCGCCACCGCAGAGACGTCCGCGCCCGCGCCGGCGCGCGAGTCCATCCTGTCGGTCAACAACATTGAGGTCGTCTACGACGACGTCATCCTGGTGCTGCGCGGCGTCAGTCTGGAGGTACCCCAGGGCGAGATCGTCACCCTGCTGGGCCCCAACGGCGCCGGAAAGACCACCACGCTGAAGGCCATTTCGGGCCTGCTGCGCACCGAAAACGGCGTGGTCACGCGCGGCGAGGTCCGCTTCATGGGCGAGAACATCGCCAACATGAGCCCCGAGCGCATCGTTCGCAAAGGCATCTTCCAGGTCATGGAGGGCCGGCGCATCGTCGAGGACATGACGGTCATCGAAAACCTGCGCCTTGGCGCCTATACCCGCACGGATGGCACCGCCGCCATCAAGCGCGACATGGAACTGGTGCTGGACTACTTTCCGCGCCTGCGCGAGCGTACCGGGCTGGCCGGCTATCTATCCGGTGGCGAACAGCAGATGCTGGCCATCGGTCGCGCCATGATGGCCCGGCCCAAGCTGATCCTGCTGGACGAGCCGTCGATGGGGCTGGCCCCCCTGCTGGTCAAGGAAGTCTTCAACATCATCCGCAAGCTGAACGCCGAGCTGAACATGACAACCCTGCTGGTCGAACAGAACGCCCGCATGGCACTGGGCGCGGCTTCGTACGGCTACATCATGGAATCCGGCAAGGTGGTCATGGACGGCGGCCAGGCCGACCTTCTGGACAACGAGGACGTCAAGGAATTCTACCTCGGCGGCGGCGGCGAGCACCGCAAGTCGTTCAAGAACCTGAAGTCCTACAAGCGCCGCAAGCGTTGGCTTTAGCGCCCGTCGGCTTTCTTTTTTCCCGTCCGGACACAGGGGATCACCCCATGGAGCATCTCGACCACCTGGAGACCCGTCCCCAGGCTCAGCGCCTGGACGAGGACTTCGCGGCGCTGCCCGGGCTGATTGCGCTGGCGCGCGATACCGCGCCGCACTTCGGGCGTCTGCTGGCCGATGTGGACCCGGACACCATCACCGGGCCGGCCGCGCTGGCCAGGCTGCCGATCACGCGCAAGAGCGACCTGATCCGGCTGCAACAGGACCATCCGCCGCTGGGCGATCTGGTCTCGGACTGGGGCGACATCGGCCGCATCCTTCAATCCCCCGGACCCATCAACGACCCGGAAGGCAGCCGGGTGGGCTATTGGCGGCTTGCGCGGGCGCTGTTCGCCGCCGGCTTCCGGCGCGGCGACCTGGTGCAGAACTGCTTCTCCTACCACTTCACCCCGGGCGGCTGGATCTTTGATGACGGCTGCCGCGCGCTCGGCTGCCCCGTGTTTCCCGCCGGCACCGGCAACACCGAACAGCAGGTGCGCGCCATGAGCGCCCTGTCGGTCGTGGGCTATGCCGGCACGCCGTCGTTTCTGCGCATCATCCTGGAAAAGGCCGCCGAAATGGGCGTCTGCCTGCCGCTGCTGAAGAAGGGACTGGTCTCGGGCGAAGCCTTCCTGCCGCCACAGCGCGCCGCTTTCCACGAGGCCGGCGTGACCGTCCATCAGTGCTATGCCACCGCCGATCTGGGCCTGATCGCCTACGAAAGCCCGGGGCCGGACGGAGCGGTGGAAGGCATGATCGTTGACGAGGGCGTGCTGGTGGAGATCGTGCGGCCCGGCACCGGAGACCCCGTTGCCCCGGGCGAGGTGGGCGAAGTGGTGGTGACCACGTTCACGCCCGAATACCCGCTGATCCGGTTTGCCACCGGCGATTTGTCCGCCGTGCTGGCGGGCGAGAGCCCGTGCGGGCGTACAAACATGCGGATCAAGGGCTGGATGGGCCGCGCCGACCAGACCGCCAAGGTCAAGGGCATGTTGGTCCACCCCGAACAGGTGGCCGACG
>CAYFTQ010000063.1:0-8044 GCA_964346035.1 uncultured Roseospira sp.
CTGGGGCTCCAAGCGGCTCCCACCGGAGGCCGCCTGGCCAAAATGAGAAGTGCTGGCTGACAGATGGCTCCCTTGTCCTTGTCAGTGCTTTAGGGCATCGTGACTCAGCAGGACCGCCAGGGCGAAACGGGCATGGCGGGCAACGGTTCAGCACGCCGCAAGGCAAATTGCGCGGAAACAAGCGGGCGTAATCGGCGCGATAGCGAAAAGGTCACCTCCAATGAATTCTGTATGCCGCACTCCGGGTAAAAATCCGGGCGCTATCGATGCTACAGGGTATATGACCTTGTTTTGTCGATCCATGGTGCTTTTGGCCGGCGTTCAAGCCTTCCTTTTTATCCCTACGGCAGCCGCCCAGGCGCCGGCTCCCTGTTCGAGACCACTCTGGCCGATGTGCGCGACACAGTCTTTCTCGGTAGGTGAGAGCATCGCGATGCAAAGATGCGTTCAGGACGTGGAACGGTACGAGTCCGCGATGGTCGATTATATCTCGTGCCTTGACGAAACGATGGCTTATGGAAAAGACAGACTTGAAAGTGCCCGCACGACTCTGAAGTGTATGCAGTCAGAGGACCCGGATGCATGCCTTGACTCGCTGCCAAGTGAAAGAGCGCAATAGGACCTACGCCATCTGTTTCAGTATCGTAGACGAAAACCGTTCTTTCTTTTAGTGGGCCGGCTTATCCCCCTGCCTCCGGCCGACAGCGCCGGTGGTGGGGTGAGCGTCCGCGAGCGCCCCCAAATCACGGGCCGCCCGGGGCCGCCCGGGGCCGACAGTCGACGGGTCGTCCGGCCGCGCTGGGCGGCCGGGCGACCCGGCTCCCCTGTCCGGCTCCCCTATCCGGCTACGTACTCCTTGGACTTGAAGGTCAGGTGCCGCACGCTCTTCGGCGCGTCGGCGATCTTGCGGATGTCGGCCCAGGTCTGCTTGTAGTTCGGGATCAACAGTTCGTTGGTGCCGGCGTTCACCAGGTTGCCCTGCACGCCGGTGGGATAGGCGAACAGCATGAAGGTCTCGCCCCGCCGGGCCGTCGGCGTGGGATAGACCATGGCCTGGGTCGAGCCTGCGTCGTTGTAGATCTCGACCAAATCCCCGGCCTTGACGCCCAGCCCGGCCATGTCGTCCGGGTTCATCTCGACGAACGGATAGGGCCAGCGGTCCTGGACAAAGTCGTTCTGCTGGTCGAGATAGGCCGACTGCCAGACGTGATTGGTGCGGCCGTTGTTGATGAGGAAGGCGTACCGGTCCTTCTGCTCCTGCTTCCCGGGAGCCTGCAAGCCGCGCCAGGGCGCGTCCATGAACCGGGCCTTGCCGTCCTCGGTCGAGAACGTGCCGTCCGTGTACAGCCGGGACGTTCCCGTGATGCGGTCGCCGTCCAGGCCCGTCGCCGGTTCCTGGAAGCCGTTGGTGCCCATCGCCCGCAGCCGGTCATACGTGACATGCTCGCCGCCGTGGGCATTGGCGTGGTAGCCGTCCATGAAGGCGTCCTCTTCGGTCTGCCAGTCGAAGCCCTGGAACTGGTCGGCATAGGCGTCCTCGCCCATCACGCGCAGGGTGCTTTCCATGTGGTTGGCAAGCCGGGCCGCGATCAGGCAGTCCGGCATGGCCTGGCCGGGCGGGTCCATGTAGCGCTCGGTCAGGCGCATGCGGCGCTCGCCGTTCATGGAGGTCAGATTCATCTCGCCTGCGGTCGCCGCCGGCAGCACCACATGACACGCCTCGCCGATGCGCGTGGGCACGATGTCCACGTTGACGGCGAACAGGCCGCCCTGGCGGATGGCGCCGACGATGGCCTCCACCATGCCCTCGCGGTCGCCCGCCGGCACCGCGTTCATGGCGTCTTTCACCATGTCGGTGCGCTTCTTGTACGCCGACTTGAAGGCAAGCGCGTTCAGCGTGGTCTTGTAGTGATCGCAGCCCCAGATGTGATGCACGCCACCCTGGCCCGAGATCAGGAGCTGATCGACATAGGCCGCCGGCCGGCCGACGTGGCCCTCGTTGGGTCGCACGTACCCTTCCTGGTGGCCGCCCAGGCGGACGCAACCGCCGCCCAGTTGCCCGATATTGCCGGTCGCCAGCGCGATGTTCACCAGCGCGCCGTTGGTGCGATAGTTGTCGTTGCCCCAGATCAGGCCCTTTTCATAACCGATCATGGTGCGCCGGCGGGCGCCATCGGCCTTCGGGCTGGCGATCCATTCGGCGGCCTTGATGATGTCGGCGGGGTCCAGGCCGGTGATCTCGGCCGCCTCCTCGATGGACATCCGCGAGCCCTCGACGGCGTCCTCGAAACGGGTCAGGTGGCCGGGATTGGACTCAGAGACGCCGCGCGCCGGATACAGCGGCGGACGTTCGGTCTCCTCGCGCAGGGTCGAAGCGTCGATGAAGTCTCGGTCCACCCAGCCCTGGTCGGCGATATGGGCGAAGATGGCGTTGAACAGCGCCAGGTCGGTGCCGCTGTTGATCGCCAGGTGCAGCACGTTGTCCTTGCCGGCCTCGACCTCGCAGGCGTTGACGGTGACCGTGCGGCGCGGATCGATGATGATGATTCGGGCCGGGGCGTGGGCCTCGTCCGGCATCAGCCGCTTCTTCTTGGACAACGAGGCGCCGCGCAGGTTGGGCACCCAGTGGTTCAGGAAATAGTTGGTCTGGGTCTCCAGGCAGTTGGTGCCGACGGCCACCAGGGTGTCGGCCAGTTCCGCGTCCTCGTAGGCGTTGTTCAACTCGCCCACGCCCATGTCGCGGGTGCCGTGAACCTCGGAGTTGTAGGCCGGCCGGTTGTGGATGCGGATGTTCTTGACCTTCATGGCCCCGAAATAAAGCTTGCCGGTGCCCCAGGTGTTTTCGTATCCGCCGCCGGCGCCGCCATGATCGAACGCCGAGACGATCAGGTCATCCTCGCCGGTCTCCACGATGACACGGGACGTGACCCGCGCCACCAGATCAAGCGCGTCGTCCCACGACGTCGGCTGCATGCCGCCGTAGCGCCACACCAGCGGATCGGTCAGGCGTTGTTGTTGGGTCGATCGGGCCTCGGAGTGGCTCAACTCGGCCATGCGGGCGCCGCGCACCGAACCCAGGCCGGCGTTCACCACGCAGCCCGTGTCCGGCTTGATGACCATATGCACGTCGCGGCCGTTCTGCTTGACGATGTTGTACATGGACGGCGCGTACCACGCCCCCGTCTCGGCGCCCTGCTGCTCCGACAGGTCCAGGCCGAACGCGTTTTCACCGGGGGCGGTGCCGCCCTGCCGGTTCACCGGCCATGTATAGGCCTGGTAGCCGCAGCCGACGATGCAGAAGTGGCAGGTCACGTTCCGTCTGGTGGCGTCCTTCGGGATGATGGGCAGGCGGTCGATCTGTCGCTTATAGGCCATGGTGTCCGTCTCCCCTTGCTCACAGCACGTTGGACAGGCGGCCGTAGAGCAACTCGTCGATGCCCTCGGCGTGGATGTCGCCGGCGTCATCGACGCGCAGCATGTATTGCGGAAGATTCTGGGTGGCCTGTCCCCAGACCTGCTGGCCGCCCTGTTCGGGATCGAACACCGAATAGTGGCCGACGCAGTTCAGGGTCTTGTTGTCGCCGTTGTAGCGCAGCGGGAATCCCTTGTGGGGACACACGGTGGAGAAGCCCACGATGTCGCTGTCGGGACCGACGCCGCCCTCCACCGGCGTGCCCAGCTTGAGCAGCACACCCGGCGCGCTCGGGTCGGGGTAGGCGACGTTCAAGGGTTGGTTGACGGTCAGATCGGCGATATTGGCGAGGCGGTTGGCGGGGTAGTCCACACGGGCCGCCGCCGGGGCGGCCCTGGCCTCGCGGGGCAGAGTGCCCGACGCCGCCGCGCCGGCCACGGCCAGGCCGCTGCCGCGCAGGAACTGGCGGCGGCCGACATCGACCATTCGGTCGCATCGTTTCATGGGTGTCCTCCCTCTGATCTTGTTCTCGTTGCATGATCCCGGCCGCACACGGACGCGCCCGTTCGCGGCCGGCCCAAAAGACCACAGCAGTTTTCATGCCATCGGCCATCTTTGGCCGAGGCCGTTGGAGTCGCACGCTTTTTTGGTAGCGCTGCGGGGCGCGGGACGTTCGGATATCCGAACACGGGCCTTGGGCGTTCGGGTCTCCGGACAGCCGATGTCGATGGGCCTAGCCTGACAGCCCCAGCCGGCGCATCTTTTCCCACAGCGTGGTGCGGGAGATTCCGAGCAGCCGGGCGGTCGCCAGACTCTGACCGCCGGTGTCGCGCAACGCGCTTTCGATGGCGCGTCGCTCGGCGGCATCGCGGATGTCGGCCAGCGCCGCCGGGGTGCCCGTGTCCGATCCGGCGCCCCCCACGCCGCGTGGCGGCGGGA
This sequence comes from uncultured Roseospira sp., assembly GCA_964346035.1. Classification (GTDB taxonomy): domain Bacteria; phylum Pseudomonadota; class Alphaproteobacteria; order Rhodospirillales; family Rhodospirillaceae; genus Rhodospira. The sequence continues at coordinate 4,352 of CAYFTQ010000063.1, forward strand.
ACAGGTCGGCCGGGCCCAGCCAGGGCGACAGTCCCATGGCGACGGCCCGTTCAACCCGGTTGCGCACCTCGCGCGCATTGCCGGGCCAGTCGTGGCCCCGGGCCGCCTCTTCCGCGAGCGCGCCCAGGCCGCGCACCGGCCCGTCGGGGTGTTCCGCCGTGAACCGTGCCGCGAACTGTTGCAGCAGCCAGCCGATATCCTCCGGCCGCGCCCGCAGGGGGGGGATGTCGATCAGGAAGGTATTGAGGCGATACAACAGGTCGGCGCGAAAGCGTCCGTCGGCCACGGCGGTGGGCAGGTCCGTGTTGGTGGCCGCCACCACGCGGGCGCGGAACGGCACCGGGGCCGTGCCGCCCAGGCGGTGAAAGGCGCGCTCTTCCAGCAGGCGCAGCAGCTTGCCCTGTAGCGCCGGCGGCAGATCGCCGATCTCGTCCAGGAACAGGATGCCGTCCCGTGCCCGCTCGGCGTAACCCGGATGGCGCGCGGCCGCCCCGGTGAAGGCGCCCTTTTCATGGCCGAACAGCTCGCTTTCCAGCAGGTCGGCCGGGATGGCGGCGCAGTTGACGGCGATGAAGGGCGCGCCGGGTCGCGCCAGGTGGTGCAGGTGGCGGGCGCAGACCTCCTTGCCGACGCCGGTCTCGCCGGTGATGAGGACCGGACCGGAGGCCGCGGCCAGCCGGGCGAGGTCCTTTTCCAGCGCGCGCATGGCCGGGGACACGCCCAGGACAGCGTTGCCGTTTTTCGAGGCGGTGTCCTCGGCGGGCAGCAGGGCGGCAAGGCGCCCCAGCAGGGTCCCCATCCCGAACGGCTTGGTCAGGTAGTCGCCGGCGCCGACGCGCATCAACCGCACCGCCTGATCGATATCGCCGTAGGCGGTCATGAACAGCACCGGTGGGGTGTCGCCGATCCGGGCGAGGGCCTCGAACACGGCCTCGCCAGACATGTCCGGCAACCGGATGTCGCAGATCAGGATATCGGTCGCATGGGGGCGCGCCAGGGCGTCAAGGGCCTCGGACCCACTGTGCCACCAGGATACGTCCATGCCCTCCAGGGCGAGCCCCTGGGCCAGGGACTCGCCCATCACCCGATCATCCTCGATCAGGCCGACGGCGCGGCGGTCAAGCGTGGTCATCGTCATACCCTTCCCGGGGGATCGGAATCGACAGGGAGATGGCCGTTCCCGTGGGGTGCGCCGGCGTCACGGCAATGGTCCCGTCCAGGTCGTCCAGGCTGCGCCGGATCATCCACAATCCCAGCCCGTCGCCGCCGATGGGGGCGGGGCCGTGCGGGCGTGTCAACAGTCTCGCCGCATCGTCGGGCAGCCCCGGCCCTTGGTCCCGGACCGTCATGCTCAGGCGGTCGTCCGCCATGCCGATGGCGACGCCCACGGTTCCTGTGTCCGGGGTCGCCGCGCTGGCGTTCAGGACCAGATTGAGCAGCACCTGGCGCACCGGCGCGCCGGGCAGGGCAAGGCGGTGGTCCAGGCTGTTGTTCCAGGACAGATGCTGGACGCGCCGCTTGATCTCTGGTGACAGCAGCAGGCGCACGTCCTCCAGATCGGCCGGGGTCAGGCCGGACCCCTGGCGATCCGGCCGATAGGTGTGCAGGGTCGCCGCCACGACGTCGCGGATGCCGATCAGGCCCCGTTCCAGCAGGCGGATGGATGTCTCCCGCACGCCCGGGCGGGTGTCGCCGTGGCGCTTGAGCGTGTCCAGCGCCGTGAACAGGCCGCCCAGCGGGTTGTTGATCTCGTGCGCCATGCCCGAGGCAAGCCGGCCCAGGCTGGCGAGGCGCTCCTCCTCGGCCAGGCGCTGGGTCAGGTGGGCGCGAGCGCGTTCGGCCGCGATCAGGCCGTTATAGGCGTCGATCATGCGGCGGGATTCCGTACCGGTGACCGGCAGGTGGGCGGTCGGGATGGGCTTGAACCGGCCAGAGATGCCGTCCACGAGGTGTTGCGTCAGAACCCGTACCGGCGCGATCAACCGCCGCACCAGGAGATAGCCGAAGCCGGCCAGCGCCAGGGTCAACAGCAGATTGGTGACGACCAGGGTGCCGATGACCTCGCGCCGCTCGCGGATCAGCGCGGCAATGTCCACCTCGGCCAGAATGGCCCCGACCGGAACCCCCGAGACCGTCAGGGGGCGGCGCAGAAAGGCCCTGCCACGGGTGGCTTCGATCGCCAGGGCGCCGTCGTTAAGGGTGCGCGCAAGGTCCGCCGGCGGCGGCTCCAGCACCGGCGCCGCCACCGGATCGCTGGCCGCCAGCACCAGCCCGGCGTCGTCCACCACGATGGTCTGGATCGGCGACAACCCGCGATAGGACAGGGCCGCGCGGTCGAGGGTGTCGAACACCTCCCAGATGTCGCCGCGCAGCACCGCCGGCAACAGCGACGCCGCCAGCCCGTCCAGGTAGGTCTCGGCCAGATCGGACAGGTGCCGTTCCTGCATCGCCACCATGCGGGTGACGACCCGCTCGGAAACGAGGATACTGACGCCAAGCAGCAGAACAACCACCAGACCGGGCACGGCGACCGTCAGCGGCATTCGGGCCAGCGTGTCGGGAAGCGCCCGGCTCATCCGGCGAGCCCTGCCTGTTCGATCTTGGCGGCGATGGAATCATAGAGCGCGGCCGGACGCGCCTCGAACCCGTCCAGGCGCAGGCCGCGCAGCACCGTTCGGCCCAGAGGGTCGGTGTGCATTCCCAGCAACGCGTCGGTCAGGCGCCGCACAGGGCCGCTATCGCGGGCGCCGGCCGGGCAGGCCACGGGCGGGAAGCCGAGCCAGTCGGAGCGGCGCACCACGGCAACCCCATGGGCCAGGGCTGGCTCGACCTCGGCCAGGACCTCCAGCACATAGCCATCCACCGAGCCGGAGTCCGCCAGCCCGGCCGCCACGGCACGGATCACGTTGCGGTGGCCATAGGTGAAGAACGTGCGGCGAAAAAAGGCGTCCGGGTCCATGCCGCGCGCCGCCAGCAGGGCGCGCGTCACCAGATAGCCGCTGTTGGAGTCCGGATCGGAGAAGGCATGCACATCGCCGCGCAGGTCGTCCACCGAAGCGGCGGTGCGCCCCGCGCGCGCGATCAGATAGCCCTGATAGAGGCTCTCGCCGCGCCAGACGGGCACCGCCACCAGCGCCAACCGGTTCCGGTAGGCGACGAACGGATAGCCGCAAATCCAGGCCGCATCAAGGCGGCCCGAGACCAGAAGGGCCGTGATCTCCTGATACGTGCGCCGCATCACCAGGGTCACGGGGCCGCCCGTGGCCTGGGCGATGTACGCCTTCAGATCGGCCAGAAGCTGGACGTCGTTGCTCAGGAAGACCGGGGTCAGACCGAAGCGTACCGGACCGTCCGCGGCCCACACCCGGACCGGTGCGGCCAGCGCGGCCGCTGTCGCCACACCAAGCAGGTGGCGGCGCGAGCAGGCGCCAGCCGGCTCCCCGCCGTCACGGCGCGGTTGTTTCATTCCGACATGTCCTCCCCTCAGGGCAACCGGGTGAACTCTTGAACCGGGCTGACTGTTGCGGGCGCGATGAAAAGAACAGGTCTTGCGATCGTGACGCCACATCGACGGCACAGCCTTAAAGTGTTGTTTATCACACTCGTCTCGTTTCAGGCATTGCCTCGCACGGCACCAGGCCACGGCACCAAGCCCATGTCTTTCCGTTCACCCGATTGCCCTGGTCCTCCCCA
>CAYFTQ010000063.1:8144-10172 GCA_964346035.1 uncultured Roseospira sp.
GCCACGGCACCAAGCCCATGTCTTTCCGTTCACCCGATTGCCCTGGTCCTCCCCATGACCCCGGTTCGTAATCCGGGGCCGTTTCATTACAGTGTCAAGGGTACAGAATGACGCCCGGTTTGTGTAGCCGCACGGGCGCGTCATCCGTGTCGGCCCGGAATGAGACCGGCTGGGCGATGACGGACCACGGTCAACGCCGACTGTTGCCCGCTGTTATTGTGCCCGGTTGTGGCGCACGCGGTCGGCGCGGGTGGTGACGTTGGCCATCAGGGTGGCCTCGGGCACCAGGGCGCGCAGGGCGTCGGTGCGGTCGGTCAGACGCTCCACCACCAGATGAATGACCGCACCATCCGTCTGCACCCGGCCATGGGCCAGCAGCAGGCGACCGCGCAGCACGGCGCGGCGGTGGGCCTCGAAGGTGCGCGGCCACACGACCAGGTTGGCCACTCCGGTTTCATCCTCCAGGGTGATGAACACCACCCCGCTGGCGCTGCCGGGGCGCTGGCGGCAGACCACCAGCCCGGCCAGCGCCAGCCGGCGGCCGTCCGACACCTGCGCCAACCGTGACGCGGGTTCCGCCCCGTCGCGCGCCAGCACGCCGCGCAGCAGGGCCAGCGGATGATCGCGCAGGGTCAGGCGGACGGCGGCGTAGTCCTCCACCACCGCCTCGCCCGGGGTCAGGTCGGGCAGGTCCACGGCCTCTTCGCCGTCGGTCTCGCGTAGCGGCCGGCCGGGCCGGTCGGCGGCGGCGAACAAAGGCAGTTCGGATGGCCGCAACGCCTTGATGGCCCACAGCGCGGCGCGCCGGTCCAGCCCCAGCCCGGCAAAGGCATCGGCGCGGGCCAGAGTGTCGAGCACGGCAGGACCAACGCCGGCGCGGCGCTGGATGTCGGCCGGGTCGCGATAGCCGCCGGGCGGGCGTGCCGCCACCAGGGTTCGGGCGTCCGCCTCCGACAGGCCCTTGACCTGCCGCAGGCCAAGCCTGAGGGCGGGACCGGACGGGCAAGAGCCGCGACTCCCCCCTCCCATCCTCCCCCCTCCGGGGGGAGGGGGAGCGCTCCCGACGGGTGGCGCCTGCCCGAACCCCCTCCCCTGGACAGGGGAGGGTTGGGGTGGGGTTGAAAAAACCTGTGGGGTTGAAAAAACCTGTGGGGTTGAAGAGCCCGGCTCCAACCCGCACTCCCAGTCGCTGCGGTTGACGTCCACGGGCCGGACCTCGACCCCGTGGTCGCGCGCATCGCGCACGATTTGCGCCGGGGCATAGAAGCCCATCGGCTGGCTGTTCAGCAACGCGCAGGCGAAGGCGGCCGGATAGTGCCGCTTCAGCCAGGCCGAGACATAGACCAGAAGCGCAAAGCTGGCGGCGTGGCTTTCCGGAAAGCCGTATTCGCCGAAGCCCTCGATCTGGCGGAAACAGCTTTCGGCGAAGGCCGGGTCATAGCCGTTGGCCGCCATGCCGGCCAGGAACTTGTCATGGAAGGCGGCGATCATGCCGGTCTTGCGAAAGGTGGCCATGGCCCGGCGCAGGCGGTCGGCCTGGTCCGGAGAGAACCCGGCGCCGACGATGGCGATTCGCATGGCCTGTTCCTGGAACAGCGGCACACCCAGGGTCTTGTCGAGCACGCGGGCGAGCGCCCTGGACGGCATTGTTGCCGCCTCTTCCCCGCGCCGGCGGCGCAGGTAGGGATGCACCATGTCGCCCTGGATCGGCCCCGGCCGCACGATGGCGACCTCGATCACCAGATCATAGAAGCAGCGCGGCCGCAGGCGCGGCAGCATGCTCATCTGGGCGCGGCTTTCCACCTGGAACACGCCCAGGCTGTCGCCAGCGCAGAGCATGTCATAGACCGCCGCGTCCTCCGCCGGCACCGAGGCCAGGGTGAGCGCGCGGCCGTGGTGGCGCCCGATCAGGTCGAATGCCTTGCGCACGCAGGTCAGCATGCCCAGCGCCAGCACGTCGATCTTGAGCAGGCCCCAGCTCCTGCTCGTCGTAGAATGACATCGACCGTGAGCACGTGCACTTGCAAG
>CAYFTQ010000064.1:0-10154 GCA_964346035.1 uncultured Roseospira sp.
CGACGCCGGGGTGGTCGAGTTCTCAAAGCGGTGGCTGCCGTCCATCGGCAAGGCTGCGCTGGAAGACCCCCGCTCACGCATCGTCATTGCCGACGGCGTGGACTTCATGAAGACCTCGGACGAGACCTTCGACGTCATCATCGTGGACAGCACCGACCCGCAGGGGCCGGGCGCCGTTTTGTTCACGCAGGCGTTCTACCGGGACTGCTTTGCCCGCCTGTCGGATCGCGGCGTTCTGGTAACCCAGAACGGCGTTCCGTTCACTCAGAGTGAGGAGGTCACAACCTCGTGGCAGCGGCTGCGGGGCGCGGGCTTCGCCGACGTGGGCTTTTATGTCGTGCCGGTGCCCAGCTATGTCGGCGGCTTCATGGCGCTGGGATGGGCCAGCAAGGACGCCGCGAACCGCCCCATTGCTGCCGACGAGGTGGCGCGACGGCTGGACGGCCTGGACCTGAAGACGCGCTACTGGACGCCGGAGATCCAGTCCGCCTGTTTCGCGCTGCCGCGTTACATCCAGGACCTGCTGGTCTGATCCCGGGCCGGGGAAGGCCCCGAGACGTTTACCAGGGTGGTCGGCCTTGACGCCCGCCTTGGTTTTCGTGTCAACAGGACGTGGCGCGCTTGGCGCAGATCGCTCCAAATGGGAACGACTGAATTGGGGGGCCGATTTGGTGCGTGAAGCGGCGCGACTTTTCGAGTTTCGGGTGGATTAACGCCCCGTACCGGCATCGCCGCGCGGTTCCGGTACGGGAGGATTCGCTCCAGGAGGATCGTCCATGCCCCACAGCCTGCGCGTTCGGGTCTTCTGCCCAGACCGGACCGGCCTTGTTGCCGGCCTGACCAATACCCTGTTCGATCTGGATGCCAATCTCGGCGATACCCGGTTCGCCGTTCTGGGTGCGGGTGCCGAGTTCTCGGCCGTGGTCTCGGTGCCCGACGATGTGCGCGCGGAGCAGGTCCGGGCCGCCCTGGAGGGCACGCCCGAGGCCAAGGGGGCCGAGGTCTCGGTCAGCGCCTATGATGCCTGGACCAATCCGGACGGCGGCCCCGAGGTCACCCACGAGGTGATCGTGACCGGCGGCGACCGCCCCGGTCTGGTGACCCGCCTGGCCGAGGTGTTCGGCGATTTCGGCGCCAACATCGCCACCATGAACGCGCAGCCGCTGCCGCACGAGGCCGACCAGTACGCCATACGGTTTGCGGTCGCGATTCCGGCGGCACGGGCGGCGGCGTGCCTGGCCACGGTTGCCAATACGGCGCAATCGCTGGGGCTGAGCTATCGGGTGCTGGAGCCCTGAACGCCGGGCGCGGGATCCTCCTCGACCAAAAGGACCACCGGTTCCGCCGGCAGCGCGGCCAGCAGCGCCAGAAGCCTTGCCCGCGGCAGGGCGACACACCCGGCCGTGGGCCTCAGGCCGTGGCGTCCCGCCGGGTCCGGTTCGGCACAGTGCAGGAAGATGGCGCTGCCGTGCCCGGGTACGGGCGGGTCGTCGTTGTGCCCCAGCACCGCGACCACGTCATACAGGCCATCCTCGCGCCACAGTGTTTCGTGGCCGGCGGGGTGGGGCAGGTCTATCAAACGGTTGTAGTCGGCATGCCCGGGATCGTCGCACCAGCCCAGGTCGGGCGTGATCGCGCGCGTCGGCAGCCCGGTCGCGCCGGTCGAGGGGGCGCCCGCCAGCCGGTCGGGGCGATAGAGCACCCGCCGCAGCGGCCAGCACCCCGATGGCGTGGCGCCATCACCCTCGCGCTTGGCGGCGCCCGCGATCACGCCGGCGCGTCCCAGGGCGCAGGGCCAGCGCGCGCCGCCGGCTCCGTCGCCGTCCCCTGCATCAGGCCCGGCGCGCGGGGTGAACAGGTGGCCATCCGGTGTGACGATCAGCCGACAGGTCATGGCGTGGCTCAGGAGGTCTCGGCCCGGCGCGTGGCGTCATACTCGCGCATGGCGTCCAGAACCCGCTGCGAGAACCAGGGCTGGGTGACCACCGGCCCCGCCGCCGCGTTCACGCCCGAGGGGGTCGGTTGCGCGCCGTCGGCCGGAGCGGGGGCCTGGCCGCCCACCGGCATGGCGCGGAAGGCGTTCTCGCCGCGCGCCAGGTCGGCGCCCAGCCCGTTGGCAGCCTGGCGCGCTCGCTGGTCGGCAGCGCTGGCCACGCGGCGGTTGCGTTCCATCAGGCCGGCCATGGTGGCGGCGTCGGGCAGAATGCCGGCGATGGCGCGCGCCGGCACGCCGCCGACAGCGGCCGTTGGTCCGTCGCGGCCGTCGTCGTGGTCAGACCGGCCTTCGGCCAATCGGTTCGGGTTGGCGCGGTAGTCCGCCAGCGTCATGCCGGTCGGGCGGTCGGCCGCGTTCTTTCCGCCCAGTGTTGCCCCACCGGCGGAGGCGGCGCCGGGCCCCTCCGCGCCGCTGTCGGTTCGCGCGGCGGCGAGGCGGGCGCGCAGGGCTTCGCGCCCCTCCTGGATTTCAGGCGGCACCGCCGCCGCCCGAGGCGTCGGCCTGGCGGGGGCCGGCTCGCGGTCCGGCGTGCCGGCGCCGCCACCGGTTCCCGTTTCCGGATTGGCGGCGCCGTGGCCGCCGTTGCCGTGTCTGGCGTGCTCGTTCATGTCCTGACCCTGTTGATCGCTGGCTCCCGAGGAGGGGGGGGCGAAGAGGCCGCTGCGGCCGGGTGCGTCCGGGCCGGCCGGCGATGGTGCCGGGCCGCTGGCGCGTGCCGGCCCCTCGGCGCGGCCCGGCGTGTTGTGCTGGGCGACGAACGCCGCCAGGGCGGCCGATTGCGTGCCGTCAAGAGAGGTGGTCAGCGCGGCCATCGAGGCCGCATGGGCCGGGCTCATCGGGTCGCCCCCGGCCAAACCGGAGGCCGCCGCCGGAATCATGTCGGCGCCGATCAGGGTGGCGTCCACCGCCAGCCCTGTTCCGGGCCTGGTGACGCCGGCGAAGGCCGGGCCGGAGGCAGGCACGGCCGGTCCGGCGGTGCCGGGCATCGGCGCGGCGCCCGGGCCGGCCGGCATCACGCCGATCCCAAGGCCGCCCAATCCGCTGTCGGCCATCCGGGGGGCGGGGCTGTCGTCGTCTTCTCCGAAGATACCCCGCGCCATCTGGCGCACGCCGCCATCCGTGATTTCGTCGAACGCCATGGTGGCGATGGCCGAGCCGAGGCCGACAACACCTCCGAACAGGGCGCCGCCGGCAACCTGAGCGGCGCCGTTGATCTCGTCTCCGGTCAACTCACGATAGATCAGATTGACGATCGGGATGTGCTGGAGAGGATTGAAAATGTCAACGACGTCCCAGAACGACAGGCTCTCCATCACCTCGTCGAAGGTATAATAGGGCTGGCCCTCATAGACCGGCTTGGGGTTTTCCCGTCGTTGTGTTTGCGGTGGCGCCGCATCCGGTGTAACGGCATCGATCGCCATGACAAGATCTCCCGCGGACGTTGCCCGCTGCCTGAGCCCGGAACAGTCAACGCAAGGCCCGTGCCAGTGACGACGCGCGCCGGGTTGCCCGCCATCGGCGCGGGGTCGGGGCGGCGTGGGCGTCATGAGCGGCAGCTTTGGTCCCCGCAACCCGCCGCGCCCGGCAAGTCCTGCCGGGTTCCGTATGGTCGTTGCCGCCGGCGGTGGCCCTTGTTCACGCCACATTCGCGCTCTACGGTCAGGCCATCGTCCGATCGACAGCGGCGCGCCCGACGCCAGGAGACCACGTCATGACCCTTGATCCGCAGTTTCGCCCGGCGCGCCTGTCGCGCCGCCTGATGGCCCTGGCGCTGGCCCTGACCCTGACCGGGCCAATGGCCGTGGCCATCGCGCCGCCGGCGGCGGCGCAGGCGCCCCAGCCCTACCTGATGACCTCGCAGGAGGCGGTTCGGCTCAAGCAGGCGGCCGAGTACATCAACAGCATCCGGACCATGCGGGCGCGCTTTGCGCAGCAGTCGTCCACCGGCAACTATGTCGAGGGAACCGTCTACCTGCGGCGGCCCGGACGCATGCGCATCGAATACGATCCGCCGGCCCAGGTCCTGGTGGTCGCCAACGGATCGTATATCGTCTTCGAGGACGGCGAGTTGCAGCAGGTCAGCTACGTCGGCCTTGACGACACGCCGCTGGGGCTGCTTCTGCGCGAGAACGTCGAGTTCACCGATCCCGAGATCACCGTCACCGGCATGCGGACCCATCCGGACAGGGTGGAAATCGATCTGGTCCAGACCAACGATCCGGGTCAGGGTGTTCTGACCCTGGTGTTCGCCACCTCACCCATGGAGTTGCGTCAATGGCGGGTGCGCGATGCCCAGAACGTCGAGGTCACCGTCACCCTGCTGACGCCCCGATTCGGGGTTGATCTGGACCGCGATCTGTTCACCTATACGGAAAAGCCCGGTTTCCAGCGTCGGAACCGATAGCCCGGATGCCCCGCCAGCGCGGTTCCCGTCGCCACGGCCCTGCGGTGGCGGGATAACCGGGTTTTGCCGGCGCCGGGGTCGGCGCCCCGGTCCGCCCCTCCTCACGGGCCTATTGTGCTCACGGGCCTATTGTGACGCTGCGCCCCGGCCCCCCCTCCCCCGCAAACGCGAAACGCCGCCCCGGGATGCCCGAGGCGGCGCTTCGTTGCGGTGGTCCGATCCGGGGGCGGGATCGGGCGCTCCGTTTGGCTGATCCTACTGGAGCGTCTCCAGGTAGGCTGCCACGTCGTCGGCGAACTTCGGCGGCAGACTGACCACCATCGCGCTGTCATGGCCACCGGCATACTTGTCGCGGAAGCCGTCCGGATCCGCCACGTATTCCGTGAGGTTCTCCATGTTCCACGCCTCGATGCCGTTCTCGGCGAACAGTGGCGCCGCTTCGTAGCGGTCGAACCCTTCCACGGTGCCCGGCTTCTGGCCCCAGATGCCCCACAGGTTGGGGCCGACCATGTGCTTGCCGCCTTCGTCAAAGGTATGGCACGCCTTGCAGACGCGCTTGGCCCACTTCTCGCCCTCGGCCGGATCAGCGTCCGCCGCCAGCGCCGCGTTGGCGCCGACACCCAGGGACAGGGCAACGCCCGTCGCCATCATCAGGGTCCTCAGCATCGGAGTGTCTCCTCTCATTCTTTTCCGCGAAACCAGGTGAACCGCAAGGGCCACAACCTTTGTCATGAAAACCCTTGAGCATAGTCGCCAAGACCGTTCGCCGCAATCCCAACGCTGCTGGGGGCGGTCGGCCCGCCGGCCGAAACGAACCGCAGCCTTATAAGGGATCACGGTCGCGGGCTCAACACGAACCTCGGACCCGGTTCGGGCCGCCGGACCCGTCATCGGGCCCAGGTCCGACAATGATCGCCATTTGTGGCCTGTTTGTGTCGGCGCCGGGGTGGTCTCGGGGCGGGTGGCGCGGCCCCCGCGCCACTTGCAAACTGCGAAAGGAGTGTGGTAGGTAACCCACGTCTTCGACGGGCCCCCCTGTCGAGGGCCGGTTTTCTTGTGTATAATCAAAACCTTGCCGATGCCCAGCCGGCATACTGCCGGGGCCGCCATGCGCAGCCCTGGCGCCCGGCGCGAAGCGGCACCGGTCTGGGTCCAGAACAACGGGGCGGCGCGACCGTGGCATCTGAAACGACGCGGGTATCCGGAGTGGCGGTTCGTTATGCGACGGCGCTCCATGATCTGGCCGATGAGTCGCGGTCCGTCGATCAGGTGACCGACGACCTGCGCGACCTGAAGGCCATGCTGGCCGACAGCGAGGATCTCCGGCGGCTGATCGCCAGTCCGCTGCTGGCACGCGCCGACCAGGAACGCGCCCTGCTGGCCGTGCTTGACCAGGCCGGCATCGCCGGTATGGCGCGGAACTTTGTCGGCCTGGTGGCCCGCAAGGGGCGCCTGGCCCTGCTGCCCGGGATGATTACGGCGTTCGAGCGCATCCGTGCCCGCCGCCGGGGTGAGATGACGGCCCAGGTGGCCACCGCCCGACCGCTGACCGAGGCTCAGTCCGACAGCCTGGCCGCGCGGTTGCGGCAGATCGTCGGCAACGAGGTCACGGTCGAGGCGCGGGTTGATCCCGACCTGCTGGGTGGCATGGTCGTTCGCCTGGGGTCGCGCATGGTCGACAGCTCGGTCCGCTCGCAACTGCAACGCTTGAGTCTCTCCATGAAAGGGGTTGGATGATGGAAATCCGCGCCGCGGAAATCTCCGCGATCCTGAAGGACCAGATCGCGACCTTCGGCGCCGAGGCGGATGCCGCGGAGGTCGGTACCGTGCTGTCCGTCGGCGACGGCATCGCCCGCATTCATGGCCTCGACAACATCCAGGCCGGCGAGATGGTGGAGTTCGCTGACGGGGTTCGGGGCATGGCCCTGAACCTGGAGGACGACAACGTCGGCGTGGTGATCTTCGGCGACGACACCGGCATCGGCGAGGGCGACACCGTCAAGCGGACCGAATCCATCGTGGATGTGCCGGTGGGCTCGGGTCTGCTGGGCCGCGTGGTGGACGCGCTGGGCAACCCGATCGACGGCCTGGGTCCGATCGCGGACGTCGAGCGCACCCGCGCCGACGTCAAGGCGCCCGGCATCGTGCCGCGTCAGTCGGTGCACGAACCGGTGCAGACCGGCATCAAGGCCATCGATACCCTGATCCCCATCGGTCGCGGCCAGCGCGAACTGATCATCGGCGACCGCCAGACCGGCAAGACCGCCATCATCATTGACACGATCCTGAACCAGAAAGACGTCAACGCGAAGGCCAAGGACGACAGCGAGAAGCTGTTCTGCATTTACGTCGCCGTCGGCCAGAAGCGGTCCACCGTGGCTCAGGTCGTCAAGACCCTGGCCGACCGGGGCGCGCTGGACTACACCATCGTGGTCGCCGCGACGGCATCCGACCCGGCCCCGTTGCAGTACCTGGCGCCCTACACCGGCTGCGCCATGGGCGAGTGGTTCCGCGACAACGGCAAGCACGCCGTGATCTTCTATGACGATCTGTCCAAGCAGGCCGTGGCCTATCGCCAGATGTCGCTGTTGCTGCGCCGCCCGCCGGGCCGCGAGGCGTTCCCGGGCGACGTGTTCTACCTGCATTCGCGTCTGTTGGAGCGCGCGGCGAAGATGAGCAAGGCGCACGGCGCCGGCTCGCTGACCGCGCTTCCGGTGATCGAAACGCAGGCCAACGACGTCTCCGCTTACATTCCGACCAACGTGATCTCCATCACCGACGGCCAGATCTTCCTGGAGACCGACCTGTTCTTCAAGGGCATCCGTCCGGCCGTCAACGTCGGCCTGTCGGTCTCCCGCGTCGGCTCGTCCGCGCAGGTCAAGGCCATGAAGAAGGTCGCCGGCACCATCAAGCTGGAACTGGCGCAGTATCGCGAGATGGCCTCCTTCGCGCAGTTCGCCTCCGACCTCGACCCGTCCACCCAGAGGCTGCTGGCCCGGGGTGAACGCCTGACCGAACTTCTCAAGCAGGGTCAATATTCGCCGCTGTCGATGGAAGAACAGGTTGTCTCGATCTACGCCGGCACGCGCGGCTATCTGGACGGCATCAAGGTCTCGGACGTGACCCGCTTCGAGCACGACATGCTCAGCGAGATCCGGTCCTCCGCCCCCGATATCCTGGAGGGCATCCGCGTCGAAAAGGCCCTGAGCGAGGACATCGACCAGAAGCTCAAGGCGTTCCTTGAGAAGTTCGCCAAGACCTTCGCCTGACAGACCGGCCACTCCGCGCCCTGCGGGTGACAGGATCACCAGGACGACCCAGGACGACCCAGGACGAAAGGCGCCGCGTTCGATGCCGAGCCTCAAGGACCTCCGAAGCCGGATCGCCTCGGTCAAATCGACCAGGAAGATCACCTCCGCCATGAAGATGGTGGCCGCCTCGCGCCTGAAACGAGCGCAGGAGGCGGCCGAGTCCAGCCGCCCGTTCGCGGAGCGCATGGACCGCATGCTGGGGACCCTGGCCGGCAGCGTCGTCGGCCTGCCCGGCGCGCCCCGGTTGCTGGCCGGAACCGGATCGGACCAGCGCCACCTTCTGGTGGTGGTGTCGTCCAACCGGGGCCTGTGCGGCGGCTTGAACAGCAATACCGTGCGCAACGCCCGCGCCCTGATCCGCGAGTTGCTGGCCGACGGCAAGCAGGTCGAGCTTGTCTGTGTCGGCCGCAAGGCCCGCGACCTGCTGAAGCGCGATCATGCCGAACGCATCGTCGAGACCTTCGAGGATTGGGGCCGGCGCGGCGTGACGTATGATGAATCAGAGGCCGTCGCCCAGGCCGTTCTCGACCGCTTCGAGGCCGACGGCTTCGACGTCTGCACGCTGGTCTATAACCGCTTCCGTTCGGCCATCAGCCAGGTGGTGACGCGTCAGCAGTTGATTCCGTTCCCGGTGCCCGATAGCGCCAACGACAACGAACCGGCCGAAGCCGAGGCCGCAACCGGTGCTGTCTATGAGTTCGAGCCGTCGGAGGAAGGCATTCTGGCCGACCTTCTGCCGCTCAACGTCAAGACCCAGGTCTTCCGCGCGATGACCGAGAACTATGCCTCCGAGCAGGGCGCGCGCATGACCGCCATGGACAACGCGACCCGCAACGCGGGTGAGATGATCGACGACCTGACCATGCAGTACAACCGCACCCGTCAGGCCATGATCACCAAGGAATTGATCGAGATCATCTCCGGCGCAGAGGCCCTTTAGGGCGGCGTCAGGAGGGGGTTTCCGGGCGTCCGTGTCGCCCGCGACAGACACGGCCAACGATTCCCCGGCGGTCCGCAAGGGCGGGCGCCGCCGGACAGCACGGCAGGCAGGAGCACGCGGCACATGGTGAGTGCGAATCCCAACACCGTCGGCACGATCACCCAGGTTCTGGGCGCCGTCGTGGACGTCCGGTTCGAAGGCGAACTGCCCCCCATCCTGTCCGCGCTGGAGGTGGACAACCACGGCAGCCGCCTGGTGCTGGAGGTTGCCCAGCACCTCGGCCAGTCCACCGTCCGGACCATCGGCATGGACAGCACGGACGGCCTGGTGCGCGGCCAGGAGGCGCGCGCCACCGGCGAGCCGATCAAGATGCCGGTGGGGCCCGAGACGCTGGGCCGCATTCTGAACGTCATTGGCGAGCCGATCGACGAGCGCGGTCCGGTCGAAGCCAGGATGACAAGCCCGATCCACAGGTCGGCGCCGGAGTTCGTCGATCAGTCCACGGATACCGAGATCCTGGAAACCGGCATCAAGGTCATCGACCTGCTGGCACCCTACACCAAGGGCGGCAAGGTCGGCCTGTTCGGCGGCGCCGGCGTGGGCAAGACGGTGTTGATCATGGAACTGATCAACAACATCGCCAAGGGTCACGGCGGCTATTCGGTGTTCGCGGGTGTGGGCGAACGGACCCGCGAAGGCAACGACCTGTATCACGAGATGATCGATTCGGGCGTCATCGACCTGGAGGGCGGTAATTCCAAGGCCGCACTGGTCTACGGCCAGATGAACGAGCCCCCCGGCGCCCGCGCTCGCGTTGCACTGTCCGGCCTGACGGTTGCGGAATACTTCCGCGATCAGGAAGGCCAGGACGTGCTTTTCTTCGTGGACAACATTTTCCGTTTTACACAGGCCGGTTCCGAGGTCTCGGCGCTGCTGGGCCGCATTCCTTCGGCGGTGGGCTATCAGCCGACCCTGGCGACCGACATGGGCAACCTGCAGGAGCGCATCACGTCCACCAAGAAGGGGTCGATCACCTCGGTTCAGGCCATTTACGTGCCGGCCGACGACCTCACCGACCCGGCGCCGGCGACGTCGTTCGCCCACCTGGATGCCACCACGGTGCTGAACCGCTCCATCGCCGAGCTGGGCATCTACCCGGCCGTGGACCCGCTGGACTCGACCGCGCGCGCGCTTGACGCCAACGTGGTCGGGCAGGAGCATTACGCGGTGGCCCGAGAGGTGCAGCGCGTGCTTCAGACCTACAAGTCCCTTCAGGACATCATCGCCATCCTTGGCATGGACGAGCTGTCGGAAGAGGACAAGCTGGTGGTCGCGCGCGCCCGCAAGATCCAGCGCTTCCTGTCGCAGCCCTTCTTCGTCGCCGAAGTGTTTACCGGGTCGCCCGGCAAGTACGTCAAGCTTGAAGACACCATCAAGGGCTTCAAGGGCTTGATCGAGGGTGACTACGACCACATGCCCGAACAGGCCTTCTACATGTGCGGC
>CAYFTQ010000065.1:0-10145 GCA_964346035.1 uncultured Roseospira sp.
AACAGCGGCGAATGGCTGCTGAACCATCTGGGCAACCGCTTCGTCGCCCTGACGTTCGACGCCGATCCGGGTGTGTCCACCCTTGACGTGGATGGCGTCGGCGTCGAAGTGCTGGTGGTCGCCAAAGACCTGAGCGACCCCAAGGGCACGCTGGCCGCGCGCTATGACATGCGGCCCGGCACCACCTATCTGATCCGGCCGGATCAGTACGTCGCCGCGCGCTGGCGGCACTTCGACCGCGACGCCATCGCCGCCGCCGTCAACCGGGCCACGGCCCGGCCCTGATCGCGAGGGAGACCCCAACCATGGCGCTCATCACCACGCCCAACATCGACGGCATCGACGATTTTTATCAGGACCTGATCGACCTGCACCGCGACCGCACGGCCGACCAGAGCCAGGCCATCAACGCCCGCCTGATCCTGCTGTTGGCCAACCACGTCGGCGACCGCGCCGCCCTGTCGGAAGCCATGCGCATCGCCGGATCGGACGGGTCCTGACCCCAAGGAGCATGCCCCCATGAGCCAGACCTTCGCCTCCACCGGAGACCTGGGCGACAAATCCGTCACATTCGCCAGGCTGGGCGAGGGCGCGTATGCCTACACCGCCGAGGGCGACCCCAATACGGGCGTCATCGTCGGCGACGACGGCGTCATGGTCATCGATACCCAGGCCACGCCGCGCATGGCCGCCAAGGTGATCGAGAAGATCCGCGCCGTCACCGACAAGCCGGTCAAATATATCCTCATGACGCACTATCACGCCGTGCGCGTCCTTGGCGCGGCGGCCTATCAGGCGGAAAACGTCATCGCCTCGCGCCTGACCCACGACTTGATCCAGGAGCGAGGCCAGTTCGATTATGACAGCGAACTCGGCCGCTTCCCGCGCCTGTTCGAGGGCGCCGAGTCCATCCCCGGCCTGACCTGGCCGACCATCGTTTTCGATGGCACGCTGACCGTGGATTTGGGCAACCGTCCGGTGGAAATCTGGTCACCCGGCCGGGGCCACACCCAGGGCGACACCATCGCCTGGCTGCCGGACCAGAAGATCCTGTATGCCGGTGATCTGGTGGAATACGGCGCCACGCCCTACACCGGGGACGCCCACCTGCGCGACTGGCCGGCGACCCTGGACGCGCTACGTGCGCTGCGGCCGGAACGGCTGGTGCCGGGGCGCGGCGACGCGCTGATGACGCCCGAGCAGTGCGAGCAGGCCATGACCATGACCCAGGCCTTCATTACCGATCTCTATCAGGCCGCGCTGACCGGTCGCGCCGCCGGCCAGTCGCTCAAGCAGGTCTACGATGCGACCAAGGTGGCCATGGACCCGAAGTATGGCGACTGGGTCATCTACGAACACTGCATGCCGTTCGATGTCTCGCGCGCCTATGACGAGGCCGGCGGCCTGGAGCGACCCAGCATCTGGACCGCCGAGCGCGACCGCGAGATGTGGGCGGCGCTGAACCAGGGCTGATCCCGGCGGGGTTGGCGATAGCGGTGGCCAGCGGACCCGACGGGCTTTAAGAAGAAGCCTTTCGGTCGGGTGGTCCCGGTGCGGCGCCATGCCCGCGCCGGGCAAGGCGACCGTTCAATGACAGCGGCCGCGCGACCACCGCCGCCGGCAGGGCAAGGCAACCGCATGGGCATGGGCATGGGCATGGGCATGGACAGGAGCACCGTGGCACCGTCTCCGGGGCAGTGGCTGAGTGAGCGCCCCGCCGCCGTGGTGATGCTTCTGATCGGGCTTCAGGCGCTGCTGTGGACCGTGATCCCGGCACTGAGCTTCGCCAGCCTGCCGCTTGACGTGGTCGAGAACCTGCTGTGGGGCCGCGAATGGCAATGGGGCTATGCCAAGCATCCGCCGCTCCAGGCCTGGCTGACGCAGGCCGCCCTGATGCTGTCCGGCGGCGCGGACTGGGGTGTCTATCTGGCCGCTCAGGTTTGTCTGGCGCTGACCTATCTGGCGCTGTTCCTGCTGGCGCGGGATCTGGGCGGGCCAGGACGGGCCGCCCTTGGCGTGATGCTGTTCAGCCTGGTGTTCTATGCCCACATTCCGACACCCGAACTGAACGCCAATGTGGTCCAGATGCCGGCCTGGGCGCTGGCCGGACTGGCGCTGTGGCGCGCGCTGGAGCGTGACAGCCCGGTCTGGTGGCTGACGCTGGGGGGCGCGCTGGCGTTGGGCCTGTACGGAAAATACAGCGTCGTGTTCCTGATGGCGGCCCTCGCCCTTGCCCTGCTGACCCATCCGAAAGGCTGGCGCGTCTTCGCCCGCCCCGGTCCGTGGCTGGCGGCTGTCGTGTCGCTGGCGCTGGTCGCACCGCATCTGGTGTGGCTGGCGGACAGCGGCGGCCAGCCGATCGCTTATGCGATGTCCCGCGCCGCTCCGCTGGAGGACTGGCGCCGTCTGGGCGCGCCCGCCATGTTCCTGCTGGCGCAGGTGGCCAACCATGCCGGCATGATGGTGGTCCTGGGGCTGGGTCTGATGCAAGCTCGGCGCCGGGGCGGCACCTGGCCGGACAGCGCGGCGGCCGGTCCGATGCCGCCCCGGGGCCGGCGCTTCGTTCTGGTGCTGGCGATCGCGCCGCTGGCCGTCATGGTGCTGTATTCCGGGCTTGCGGGGGTCGCGCTGCGGGATATGTGGGGCGCCCCTGCGGTGGTGTGGATCAGCCCGGCCGCCGCCCTGGCCCTGCCCGAGGGGCTGGCCCGGCGGGTCATCGCCGCCGTGGCGGCGTTGTGGCTGGCGCTGGTCGTGGTGTTGCCGCTGGGCGTCGGTGCGGCCGCCCTGTGGGGGCCGTCGCTGTCGGAGCAACGGCCCTTGCGGGTCAGTTGGCCGGCGCGAAGCCTGGCGCGGGACCTGGTGGCGATCTGGGACCGGGAAACCGGGGGGCGGCCCCTGACCCTGGTGGGCGGGCAGACCTGGCGCGCCGGTCTGGTGTTGCACAACGGCGGGTTGCAAGCCGGGGCCAGCGGGTTCATAGATCTCGACCCGGCCCGCAATCCCTGGGTATCGGCGGACCGGGTGGCGGGCGAGGGCATGCTTGTTGTCTGGCGCGGCGGCAACGCGCCGGACTATGCAATGCCCGGCCCGGTCGCGGCGCGGGGCGTTCTTGAGACCCCCTTTCCCGGTGCGCCCGAACACGCCGTCAGAACCGGCTGGGCCGTGATCGCGCCGACCGATGCCCATGGTGCCGTCTCATCCGGCCAGGAGCCTGCACGATGACCGCGACCGCGACCGAGACCGAGACCGCACCGCCGGCGCCGCCCCCCGCTTTGGTCGCGCGCCCGGCGGACCCGCTGGTCTCGCTGGTGATCCCGACCTACAACGAAGAATTGATGGTCGATACGATATTCGCGGAAATAGACCGCGTTCTGGGCCACCTGCGCCTTGAACTGCTGTTCGTCAACGATGGCAGCCGCGACCGGACCGGCGCTCTGCTGCGCCAGCGGGCCGGCGATGACGGCCGCGTCACCCTGGTCGAATTGAGCCGCAACTTCGGCAAGGAGGCAGCCCTGTCGGCCGGGCTTGAGATGGCGCGGGGCGATGTCGTGATCCCCGTGGACGCCGACCTTCAGGACCCGCTGGAGATCATTCCCCGGTTCCTGGAGGAATGGCGCCGGGGCCATGACGTCGTTATCGGTGCGCGCGTCGATCGCAGCAGCGACAGCGCGCTGAAACGATACACCGCCGATGCCTTCTACCGCCTGTTCAATCGCCTCGCCGAACACCCGATCCCGCCCCACGTGGGCGATTTCCGCCTGATGGATCGCCGGGTCGTGGACGTTCTGCGCGGTATGCCCGAGCGGGTCCGGTTCATGAAGGGGCTGTTTGCGTGGGTCGGCTTCCCGACCACGGCCGTCCCCTATCAGCGGCCGGCCCGGGCGGCGGGGACCTCGAAACTGAACGTGCTGCGCCTGACACGCCTGGCGTTGGACGGACTGATCAGCTTTTCCACCCTGCCGCTGCGAATCTGGACCCTGATCGGTGCCGCCACCGCCGGCGGCGCCCTGGTCTATGCCGTGGTGGTGATCGCCAAGACGCTGATTCTGGGGCGCGACATGCCGGGTTATGCCTCGTTGATGACCGTGGTCCTGTTCCTGGGCGGCATTCAGCTTCTGTCCCTGGGGGTGCTGGGCGAGTACATCGCCCGCCTGTTCGTGGAGAGCAAGGGCCGGCCGGTCTATATCGTGGATCGCGTCCATCGTCGGCCCGAGCCCGAGCCTGAGCCCGAGCCTGAGCCCGAGCCTGAGCCGGAGTCCGCCCCGGGCGCGGACCAGGGGGCCTCCGCGCGCCCGGCCGAAGCGTGAGCCGGATGCGCGCCCTGGCTCCGGAACTGGCCCGCCTGATCCGGTTCGGACTGGTCGGCGTCGCCGCCACGCTGACCCACATGGCGGTCGCCGAGGCGGCCCACATGCTGGGCGGGTTGCCGGTCGTGTGGGCGTCCGCGACGGGGTTCGTGCCAGCATTCGGCGTGTCCTACCTGGGGCATGCACGCGTGACGTTTCGGGGCCGGGCCCGGCACGCGCATGCCCTGCCGCGCTTTTTTCTGGTCGCCTTCGGGGCGTTCCTGGCCAGCCTGGGCCTTCTTGTGGCAGCCGAGCGGGTACCTGATGCCTTGCGGCTGCTGGTCTCCATCGGTCTCATTCCGGTGTTCAGCTATGCGCTGGCGCGCCTGTGGGCGTTCGCCGATCCAGCCGCCATGGACGCCCCGAACCCGTCGCCGCCGCGCGATCCAGGCTGACCATAACAGCCCCCGCCCGTGACCAGCCCGTGTGACCAGCCCGGGTCAGCACCCACTGCCCTGGTGCGGTCCGCTGCCGCACTAAACCCCGAATTCTACCATCGCCACCAGGGCATGAATCACCAGCACTCCCCCAAGCGCGGTGGTGACGGCGGTCGAAATGCCGTCGTTGATGTCCAGTCCGGTGCGCTTTGGCGCCAGCCCGGCGCGCAGGCTGGCGGCCGCGATTACCAGGCCGCTCAGCGTCATCTTGAGCACCAGCCAGGCCGAGCCCCGCGGAATCCATCGTTCATCGTCCACGAGCTGTGAAAAGAAGTTGTCCCTCCATCGGGCGGGCGCGCTGTCAGGGTACAGCACCTGCGTGAAGACCAGTTCCGATGTCAGCGCCGACAGCGCGAACAGCACGCCGGCGAACCCCAGGGCGGCCGCCGTTATGGTCAGGCCGACCGCCCCCAGAAGGTAGCGCCGCGCGGGGATGTCCAGGTTACGCATGGCCATGATCTGGGCCGCGTGAACGCGGTGCCCCATGTCGGCGGCGACGATGGCGCCGGCCCGCGACGCCAGCAGGATGGCGGTCAGAAGCGGGATGAGGACGCGATACTGCAACGCGCCCATGCCGGCGAGCACATCGTTCAGGATCAGGGGCGACAGCACGACCCGATAGGGCATGGTCTGGATGACGAACCAGGTGGTCACGAAGCCGACCAGCACGGCCGCCAGGGCCATATAGGACAGCGCCGCCGGTGACAGCGCCAGAACGCCCGCATAGGTGCGAAGATACCGCCACAACCAGCGGCGGCGAGCGGCGCCGGGCCGGATGCCGGGCCAGGGGGTCCCCACTCCGGCGGCGGGGGCATGACCCGGGTCAAGCGCCAGGGCCTTGGCGGAGGCCAGCAAGCGTGCCTCGATCACGGCCCGGTCTGGGGGCAGCACTTCCAGGGTGCGCCGGGCGGGGTTCATGAACAGGACCTGCCCGGCGTGGGGCAGGAAGGGGTCCAGATGATGCGCGACAATGATGACCCCGCGCCCAAGGTCGCGGGCCACCCGCGCGATCAGGCTTGCCAGCGCATGGCCGGCGGCGGCATCCAGGCCCGCGTTGGGTTCGTCGAACAGCAGGATGGGGCGATCGGCGAGCAGGGTGCGCGCGATGGCCACCCGCTGTTGCTGGCCGCCACTGAGCTGGCGCGGCGAGCGGTCGCGCGGCAGGTCGTCCAGCACGGCCTCGGCCACGGCGGCGGCGGCGCTTCGGTTGCTGGATGAACTGGCGTGGGCATGGTCGGCGACGATGGCCAGGTTCTCGGCCACCGTCAGGTCCTCGAACAAGCCCAGGCTCTGGAACACAAGCGCGCCAAAGCGGGCCGCCCGGGGCGCGGTGGCCAGGTTGATGGGACCGTCCCCTTCGGCCACCCATGCCGAGCCGGACAGGGCATCGCCAGGCCGCCCCAGCCCGGCCAGCAGGCGCAGGACCGTGCTCTTGCCGCAGCCGGACGGTCCGGTCAGCAGCACGATTTCGCCGGGATGAACGGTCAGGGCGGCGTTTTCGAGCAGGCGTCGCCCATCCGGAGTGGCCAGAGTCAGACCGTCAACCCGCAATGCGGGTTCGACTCCTTCCTGGCGCCTGACCGGCATCTCGGTCACATCACCATTCCGGCCCCGACCATTCCGGCCGCGTCACCCAAATGCCGCGCCCAGCGGCCCGCCGTCGCCGCCCCGAACGTGCCCGGCGCCCTCCATCAAGCCCGACGCGGGGGGCATGGCGAGTCCCCGTCACGGGCGACCTCACGGGTGACCACGCCCCGGCCCTAGGCTTCCAGGTCCTGAGGCGGCCGGGGCTGCCGGGCGTCCAGGTCGCCGGAGCGCTCATAGGCTCGCTCCGCGTCGCCGCTCGCCCGGGACTGCTGCTGTTCGTCCAGCACGGACAGTCGATCGGCCCGGGCCTTTTCGGCCTTGGCCTGGGCCTCGGCGCTGTTCTGCGCGGCGTCGGCTTTCTTCGCCTCCATCTCGGCGAAGTACGCCTCGCCCTGAGTCGAGTCGCCGGTTTCGGAATGCTCGCCGGAGCGGAACAGGTTTCCGCCCTTGGCTTGGTGATAGGTGTCCTCGGAGGTCACCTGATCGATGGCGCGATTGCGCTCGCGCTGGTCCAGGTATTCGTCGCCGTTGACGTCGTAGCGATCGACCATCTCGGGCGAACCGATGGAAATGGCCGCTGCCAGGCCGATGTTGACCGGCCGGTCGATGGTATTTGCCGGTTCGGTCTTGCGAGAGGCCTCGCGCGCCGCCGCCTCGGCCTCCTCGGCCTTGCCCTCGGCCCGGGCGCGGGTCAGGGTCTGGGCCTGTTCGCCCGGATTGCGCAGGGTATCGGCGGGTTCGGTCGGCTGGACGGTGTCCTGGCTCTGACGCTGACGGGCCGCCAGCGGCGACAGATCAACCACATCCTCGATTCGCCGCTGTTCATGGTCCTGCGGATCGCCCGACTGACGGACGATCGAACGCATGGTGGACGACAGGACTCCGCTGGAGCCACTGGGGCCACCCGCACCAAAGGATTCAGCCATCGCACGCTTCCTTTCTGGAGGTGGAGGTGGAAAACCACCCGATCCGGGCCTGATCGCGGCGGGCCCTGATCCGGCCTTTGCGGGACCGGGACCGTGCGCGGCTTCGCCACGCCATCGCTTTCACGCCGGCCCGAACCGGGCGATCAATACTTCTGATCACATTCACTCTAGCAGATCGTGCGTCTCGTTGAAAGTCGTGATGGAAATTCAAAGGGGAATCAGCGTAGAGAATCAGGTAAAATGCCGCGCTTGTGCTGGTCGAAGGGTCGGGAACACCGCCCAGACGCTCGCTTTTCGTGGGCGCGGGGCCGCCCGGCTGCCTCATCGGCGCCCCCACCGGGGTCCTGTCGGTTCGGCCGAGGCGACCGGCGGCGGTCGTGCGTGGCCGCAGGAGGAGGGTATCGTGGCGCTCCGAGGGGTCGATTGCGGACCGGCTCGAGTCGAGTCGCCTCCTGGTTCGCGCCGCGAAGGCGCGGTGAGACAGGGCGGGCCGGCCGCGGCGCTTGTATCAAGTGCGAGGCTGCCATGATCTCGTCGCCGCCCGTCCCGCCCCCGACCATCATGGTGGTGGATGACGATCCCATCACCCAGGACGTCCTGAGCGCGGTGCTGGAACAGGCCGGACTTCGGGTCGTGACCGCCGGCGACGGGACCGAGATGGCGGCCCTGCTGGCGCGCGAGCCGGCCCGGGTGATCCTGATGGACATCGGCATGCCGGGCAAGGACGGCCTGACCCTGACCCGCGATTTGCGCCAGCGTTCGGATGTCGGGCTGGTCATCGTGACCGCGCGCGACGGGCGCGAGGATCGGCTGGCCGGCCTGGAACTGGGCGCCGACGACTATCTGGTCAAGCCGGTGGACGAAGAGGAACTGGTGGCCAGGGTGCGGGCACTGCTGCGCCGCCTGGATGCCGCCGACCTGCGCCGCGCCGGCGAGCGGCGGCGCCGCTTCGGCCGCTGGATCATGGATCCGCAGACCCGCACCGTGCGTGATGACGGCGGCACCGGCCCCCGCCTGACGGCGGCCGAGTTCGACCTGCTGGCCACCTTTCTGGACAATCCGGGCGAGGTCATGACCCGCCAGCGCCTGCTGACCGGGCATCGGCCGGTGGCCTTCGAGCCGACCGAGCGCACCGTGGACGTTCTGGTTCGCCGCCTGCGCCAGAAGCTGGAGGACGATCCGTCGGCGCCGCGTCTGATCGTCACCGTGCATCGAGCCGGCTACATCCTGACGGTCGAGGTGACGCCGGAGGACGCCCCGCCGGCCTGACGCCCGGCCTCCGGCCTCCGGCCCCAGCCTTCAGGGCAAGGTGGTGACGAAATCCGCTGCCATGCGCACGTCGCGCAGGGGACGGACGCGCGCGACGGCCTCGGCATAGCGGGCGTCGGCGTGGTAGGCGGCCAGCGCGGCCTCGTCATCGAACAGGGCATGCACCACCAGATCGACGCCGTCGTCGAAGCGGTCTCGCTTCAGGTTCGGCATGACCTCCAGGGCGCGCACCTGCGGAATCGCCGCCAGCCGGCGCAGCTCGGCCAGCGCGCGGTCCAGGGTGGCGGGGTCGCGCAGGGTGAACAGAACCACGTGTCGGATCATGGGGTGGGGTGTCCTTGCGGCGCCGGGGTTCCGGGGCCGGGGGCGCGCCGTCGGGCGACCAGGGCCTCCAGCCAGGCTTCCAGGTCGTCGGTGACGTGGTGGCAGTGGCTCCAGTCGGCGCCGGGGTCGGGGCTCCACTGTGCGGCGTCATGCACCAGGATGGTGGTCATGCCCATGGCGTGGGCCGGCTCCAGGTTTTTCAGGCTGTCCTCGACCATGGCGCTGACACGCCCGTCCAGGGCGAAGTGGTCCAGCATGGCCCGGTAGGTCGCGGGCGAGGGCTTGGGCACGAACAGCCCGGCCTCTATGTCGAAGATACCCTCGAAGTGGGCCGTGATGCCCAGCCGCTCCAGCACCCGTTCGGCATGGCGGCGCGAGCCGTTGGTGAACACCACCTTCCGCCCGTTCAGGCCGGACAGGGCGGCGTTCAGACGGGGCGCCGGGCTGATCACGGAATGGTCCAGGTCATGCACGTGGTCCATGAACACATGCGGATCGACGCCGTGTTCGGTCATCAGGCCGCGCATGGTGGTGCCGTAGCGGTGGAAATAGTCCTTCTGGACGGCAAAGGCGGCGGCGGCGTCCAGGTCCAGCAGGCGCGATATGAAACCGGTCATGCGCCGGTTCATCTCCTTGAAGACGCCAAGGTGGGCCGCATACAACGTGTTGTCCAGGTCGAACACCCAGTGCTCGACCTGGCGCAGGCCGCAGGCAGGAAGGGGGGTGGGCGTCATGGGCGCGGGCCTCGGGCTCGGGCGTTGGCGCTGGCGCCGCCGCCGCAGCGGCGACGATGGGTTGAAGCACGAACGGCGCCCGGCGGGCAAGTACCGGCGGCGCCGTGTTCCTCAATGTCGGGCGCCCCGCCCGCCGGTCAACACCCCGTCGGATGCCGCTGGTTTTAGACGTCCAGCCCTTCCACAAACCGCGCATTCTCCTGAATGAAGGCGAAGCGGGTTTCCGCCTTGCGGCCCATCAGGCGTTCCACCAGGCTGGCGGTCTCGCGTGCCTCTTCCAGGTCCTCTTCGCTACGCCGACCGGGGACCACCACGCGCAGCAGCACCCGCCGCCTTGGGTCCATGGTTGTCTCTCGCAATTGCGCCGGCGGCATCTCGCCCAGACCCTTGAAGCGGCTGACCTCGATCTTGCCCCGCCCGGTCAGGACCTCGCGCGTCAGGCGTTCCCTGTCGGCGTCGTCGCGGGCATAGACCACCGTGCCGCCCTGGGCCAGCCGGTACAGCGGCGGTTGCGCCAGATAG
>CAYFTQ010000066.1:0-10138 GCA_964346035.1 uncultured Roseospira sp.
CGGCCGCGACGTCAACATTCTGGTCATGGACACCGAGGTCTACTCCAACACCGGCGGCCAGATGTCCAAGGCCACGCCGGTGGGCGCGGTGGCCAAGTTCGCCGCCTCCGGCAAGCGGGTCGGCAAGAAGGACCTGGCGCTTCAGGCCATCAGCTATGGCAACGTCTATGTCGCGCGCGTCGCCATGGGCGCCAACCCCCAGCACGTGCTGACCGCCTTCCGCGAGGCCGAGGCCTTCCCCGGCACCTCCATCATCCTGGCCTACAGCCACTGCATTGCCCACGGCATCGCCATGGACAGAGGTATGGAACAGCAGGATCTGGCGGTGAAAAGCGGCTACTGGCCGTTGCTGCGCTATAACCCGTCGGTGCGGGCGTCGGAGGAGAACCCGTTCATCCTGGACAGTCCGCGCCCCCGCATCCCGCTGTCGGCCTATACCCAGAACGAGTTGCGCTATCGGGCGCTGGCGGCCAGCGATCCCGAAACCGCGCGCCGCCTGATGGCACAGGCCCAGGACCAGGTCCTGGAAAAGTACCACCTGTACGAGGAGATGGCCCACGAGGGCCCGCGCGGCCAGATGTAGCGGTGCGAGCGCCCGCCGGCGCTGGCCCCATCCCGCCGGCGGGCGTTGACCGCCCCCCGGTTCGGCGGCGATAAAAGACGGCACGCCAGAACGCCCAAGGGGGACGCCAACTCATGGACATGACCACGCGCTATCTTGGCCTGACGCTGGATCACCCCATCGTGGCCTCGGCCTCGCCCCTGTCCGGCAGCCTGGACGGAATCCGCAGGCTGGAGGATGCCGGCGCCGCCGCCGTCGTCATGCCATCTCTGTTCGAGGAGCGAATCGATCGCGAACGCGCGGCCATGCAGGGCCTGTCCGAGGTCGGCGCGGAAAGCCATGCGGAGGTGCCAGGGGGTTATTTTCCGGCCGCCTCGATGGACAGCATCGGCATCGGCGGCGAGGAAACGCTGGAACTGATCAGGCGCGCCCGCGAGGCCTGCGACATTCCCGTCATCCCCAGCCTGAACGGCACCACCGATCACGGCTGGACGCACTATGCCATGTTGATGCAGGAGGCCGGCGCCTCTGCCCTGGAACTGAACGTCTACTACGTCGCCGCCGACCTGGACGAAACCGGCGCCACGGTCGAGGACCGCATCCGCCGCATCCTGCGCACGGTCAAGAGCGAGGTGTCCATTCCCGTCGCCGTCAAGCTGGGGCCGTTCTTCAGCGCGCCCGGCAACATGGTGCGTCGGCTGGTTGCCGATGGCGCCGACGGCCTGGTCCTGTTCAACCGCTTCTATCAACCCGAGATAGACTTGCAGGCCATGCGCGCGCTGCCCACGTTGGACCTGTCCACATCGGCCGAATCGCGCCTGCCCCTGCGCTGGATCGGCATCCTGCACGGCCACACCGATGGAGCCCACATCGCCGCCACAACCGGGGTTCAGGGTGCCGAGGATGTCATGAAATACATCCTGGTGGGGGCCGATGTGGTCATGACCGCCTCGGCCCTGCTGCGCTATGGCACCGAGCACATGCGGACCCTGGTCGCCGGCCTGCGCGCCTTTCTGGAAGTCGGCGGCTATGAGACCATCGCCCAGGCGCGTGGCGCCCTGTCACACAAGGCGGTGGCGGATACCGCCGCCTATGAGCGGGCGAATTACCTCCAGGTGCTCGACTCGTTCCGGCCGGCGGAGTTCACCCCCTGATCGGCGTGGGCGTGCAAATCCCGGCGCAGCATGACACAGTACCGGTCAGGACTTCACCGCAGGGGACTCGACGTCCGTGGTAGATGACATTGACTGGGACGCCTTTTTCACGCTTCATCACATGCTGCCCCGCGAGGGTCCCGGCAGCGACACCATGACCGAACAGGTGGCCCGATCGCTGCCGCCGCTGCCGAATGGCGCGGTGCTTGATGTGGGCTGTGGCCCCGGACGCCAGACACTGGTCCTGGCCAGGGTGCTGGGCCATTCGGTGATCGCCATCGACACCCACCGCCCCTTTCTGGAGCGCCTGGACGCGGCCGCCGACGACGCCGGCCTGGCCACCCTGATCGAAACCCGCCAGCAATCCATGTTCACCCTGCCCGACGAACCCGACGGCGTGGCCCTGATCTGGGCCGAGGGCAGCATCTACATTCCCGGCTTTGCCGAGGGGCTGCGGATGTGGCGCCGCCTGCTGGTGCCGGACGGCCTGGTCATGGCCAGCGATGTGGTCTGGCTGACCGACTCCCCGCCGGCGGAAGCCCGCCGGTTCTGGGAAGAGGACGAGCGCGTGTCCATGATGACGCTGGACCAAAAGGCCGGCCAGGCCGAGGCCGAAGGTTTCGAGGTTCTGGACGCCCCGGTTCTGCCCCGCGAGGCCTGGTGGAACGAGTATTACGCCCCGTTGGCGGCGCGCGGCGCCAAACTGCGACCCGGCGCCGGGGCGGCCATGGCGGCCGTGCTGGACGCCAGCGATCGCGAGATCGAGGTCTGGCGGCGCTTCGGCGACAGCTTCGGCTATGCCTATTTCGTGTTGCGCAAGGCCGACGACGCGGCCGGCGGGCAATGACCCGGCCCGGCGCGACCGCCCCGGCCAGCCTGGCCGCGCACGGCTTTTCCGGACGCCGCGTGTGGGCCTTGATGCTGCGCCAGTGGTACCTCATGCGCGGCTCTGTGCCGCGCCTGCTGGAACTGGCCTACTGGCCCACCATGCAGGTCATCACCTGGGGCTTCATCACCAGCTTCCTGGCCACCGAGTCCGATCTCGTCGCGCAGGCCGCCGGGCTGTTCATCGGCGCCGTGCTGTTGTGGGACGTCATGTTCCGATCCAACCTGGGCATGAGCCTGTCCTTCATGGAGGAAATGTGGGCGCGCAATCTGGGCCACCTGTTCGTCAGCCCGCTGCGGCCGCTGGAAATGGTGGCCGCCCTGATGGCCATGAGCGTCATCCGAACGCTGATCGGCATCCTGCCGGCAACCCTGCTGGCGTGGCTGTTCCATTCCTACAACATCTATGCCATGGGGCCGGCGCTGCTGGCGTTCTTCGTCAACATGATGGTCATGGGCTGGGCTATCGGCCTTGTGGTCAGCGCCCTGGTGCTGAGGGTCGGTCTGGGCGCGGAGAGCCTGCCGTGGATCCTGATCTTCGCCTTCTGGCCCATCAGCGGCATCTATTACCCCATGGACGTGCTGCCGGTCTGGATGCAGGCCATCGGCTATGCCTTCCCGCCCGCCCATGTGTTCGAGGGCATGCGCGCCGTCATGCTGGACCAGCGCATGGACTGGGGTCACCTGGCCGCCGCCTTCGGGCTGAATCTGGTCTATATCGGCCTGGCCGTGGGGCTGTTCCTGCACATGGTGCACGTGGCCCGCGTCAAGGGCCTGCTGCTGTCCATGGGCGAGTAGTCCGGGCGGCAAGGCCGTTGCGCTCGCCCGGCCGACCCGTTACCACCGCTGACAGACCCTTTCCACCGCCAGGACCGCCCGTCCCATGACCGTTCTCGACTGGTTGTTGCCCCTGATTCTGGCCGGCCCCGCCGTGTTCGGCGCCACCGCCCTGGCCACCCGGCTGGTGGCCGGCGCGCTGCGCCGCCGCGCCATCCTGGACCATCCCAACGCCCGAAGCAGCCATGACAGCCCCACGCCGCGCGGCGGCGGCTGGGGTGTGGTGCCGGTGCTGCTGCTGGCCTGGGGCGCGTTGTCGATGCTCGGCGCGGCGCCGCCACCGGCCCTGTTGTGGCCGCTTCTGGCCGCCGGCACCGGGCTGGCACTGGTCAGCTGGTGGGATGACTTGCGCGGCCTGCCGGCGCTGCCCCGGCTGACGGCGCAAGCGCTGGCGGCGTTGGCCGGCCTGACCGCCCTGCCCGGCGACGGACTGGTGTTCCAGGGGCTGGCGCCGGCGTGGCTGGATCACGCCCTTGTTGTCCTGGCATGGCTGTGGTTCGTCAATCTGTTCAACTTCATGGACGGCATCGATGGCATGGCCGGTGGCGAACTGGCCACCATCGGCATCGGCCTGGCGCTGTCACTGGCGGTCTCCGCCGTGCTGGCCGGCGCCGCGCTGACGGTTGTCGCCCCCCTGCTGTGGCCGGCGCTGGCGCTGGGCGCGGCCGGGGCCGCCTTCCTGGTCTGGAACTGGCACCCGGCGCGGGTGTTTCTGGGAGACGTGGGCAGTGTTCCACTCGGCTATCTGGCCGGCTGGCTGCTTTTGGCGGCGGCCGTCGAGGGCGTCTGGCTGCCGGCCCTGATCCTGCCGCTCTACTACCTGACCGATGCCACCGTGACCCTGGGTCGGCGCCTGCTGCGCGGCGCCCGGTTCTGGGAGGCCCACCGCGAGCATGCCTATCAGCGCGCCGTCCAGGCCGGGAAGTCCCATGCCCGCGTGGTCCGTGCCGTGCTGACCACCAATGCCGCTCTGGTGGCGTGCGCGCTGGCCGCCGCCGCCGGTGTCGGGGCCTGGATCCTGGTGGTCGCCGGCTTCGTCGTGGCCGAGTTGATGGCCTGGCTGCTGGCGCCGGCTCATCCGGACGACCCATGAGCCGGCGCGTCCTTCTGACCGGGGCGACGGGCTTCGTGGGCCCCCGGCTGGCCCGTCGGCTGGCCGCCGAGAGCTGGACCGTGCGCGCAGCCCTGCGTCGTCCCGTGCCGGCGGAGGCCTGGCCGGAGGGCGTCGCGGAGGCCGCCGTGGTCGGCTCCATCGGCCCCGCAACGGACTGGTCGACGGCCCTGGCGGACGTGGACGCGGTGGTCCATGCGGCGGCCCGAGTCCATGTCATGCGAGAGACCGCCGCCGATCCCCTGGCGGAGAACCGCGCCATCAACACCCAGGGCACGGCGCGACTGGCCGAGGCGGCGGCCACCGCCGGCGTGGCGCGGATGGTGTTTCTCAGTTCAGTCAAGGTGATGGGCGAGGCCAGCCCGCCCGATCGCCCGTGGACGGAGGCCGACGCCCCGGCGCCTGTCGACGCCTATGGCCGTTCCAAATGGGAGGGCGAGCAGGCCCTGGCCCGTGTCGGCGCCGACTCGGGCCTGTCGTGGGTGGCGCTGCGAGCGCCGCTGGTGTACGGCCCCGGGGTCGGCGGCAACATGCGGGCCCTGCTTGGCCTGTGCGCGCGCCCGCTGCCCCTGCCGTTCGCTGCCGTAGCCAACCGACGCAGCCTGATCGCGGTGGACAACCTGGCCGACGCCGTGGCGCACGCGCTGACGCGGCCGGCGCCGCCGTCCGGTGTGTTCTTCGTCAGCGACGGACCGCCCCTGTCCATCGGCGCGCTGGTGGCGATGCTGCGCCGGGGCCTGGGGCGGCGGCCCGCCCTGGTGTCCGTTCCGCCGGCGCTGATGCGGGCGGCCGGGCGCACCCTGGGGCAGGCGGCGCGGCTGGATCGCCTGACCGGTGACCTGGCCATCGACGACAGCGCCTTTCGGTCCGCCACTGGCTGGCGCCCACCGGTCGATCCCGGACGGGCGCTGGCCGAAACGGCGGCCTGGTATGGCGAGACACGCGCACGCCCGAACGGCTGATTCCGTCTTGCCAATCCCGTCTTGCATGGCGCCCGCCAAAGCCCTATACAGGCGGCCCCCGGGACGTGACCGCCGCGCGGTCGCGCCCGACCCTCCCCGGCCGGAGTGTAGCTCAGCCTGGTAGAGCACTGTCTTCGGGAGGCAGGGGCCGCAGGTTCGAATCCTGCCACTCCGACCAAGCCAAGGGGCGTCAGGTCAGCGACCTGGCGCCCCTTTGTCCTTCCATGCGCCTTTTGGTCCCGCCGGCCAGGCCGCGCGCGACCTTGCCCTGACGGGCGAGGCGCTGTATCGGGGGGTCAATCGGCCGCGCGCCGCGCGGCCGGCGCACCCAACGGAAGGTCCGCACGCCATGCCCTTGCCCACGTGGACCCAGCCCCTGTTCGACCACCTCGCCCGGCTGGGAATCGAGACCACGACCGTCGAACATGACGCTGTCTTCACGGTTGAAGAGGCCCGCGCCACCTACGACGCGATTCCGGGCGTGCATTGCAAGAACCTGTTCTTCAAGGACGCCAGGGGTGCGCTCTGGCTGGTGGTCTGTCCGCACGATCGCGATATCGCCGTCAACCGGCTGCACCGGCGCATCGGCGCCAAGCGGCTGACCTTCGGAAAGCCCGAACTGTTGCGCGAAGCCCTGGGGGTTGAGCCGGGATCGGTGACGCCCTTGGCGCTCATCAACGATCGCGACCGGCGCGTCTCGGTGGTGCTGGACGCCGACATGATGTCCGCCGAGCGGGCCAACTTTCATCCGCTGGTCAACACCGCCACGACCACCATCGGGACCGCCGACCTGAAGCGGTTCATCGATGACCTTGGCCACGCTTGCCAGATCATCGACCTCTCGGCTCCATTGGACGCGGTTGCCGCAACGCCGTGATGGCGGCCGGACAGGACCGCCCGCTTACCCAAGCGCCACCTCGATATCGGTGACGAAGACCTTGCCCTTCAGTCGGGCGGCGACGTCTTCTGGCGGCGCGACATCAAGAAACAGGCTGATGGCCGGTCAACACCTCAAGACATAGTGCAATACCAAGCCGCCTTGACCCTGACTCGTCAGGGTCAAGGCACTACGCCGCTTCGCGGCGACGGTGGCGCT
Source organism: uncultured Roseospira sp. (assembly GCA_964346035.1). GTDB lineage: Bacteria > Pseudomonadota > Alphaproteobacteria > Rhodospirillales > Rhodospirillaceae > Rhodospira. The sequence continues at coordinate 6,608 of CAYFTQ010000066.1, forward strand.
ATTGCATTGACAAAGACAAGGGAGCCATCTGTCAGCACTCTAGAGCGGCGCCCGCCGCCCCTTGCCCGCGTGAGTCGTCACGAGTCTCTGGGCGCCCTTCTTGCGGCCAGCGCGGTGGCCCTCGCCGCCGACGCGGCCGGTGCCGGCGGGCTGGTGCGCCGGCACCAGATGGCGCTTGCCCGGCCCGATCAGGTCGGCGCGGCCCAGGCGTTTCAGGGCCTCGCGCAACAGGGGCCAGTTCTCCGGGTCGTGATAGCGCAGGAAGGCCTTGTGCAAGCGGCGCTGGCGCAACCCCTTGGGGGTGGCCACCGTCTCGCCGTCGCGACGCCGCACGGGCCGCAGCGGATCGCGACCGGAATGGTACATGGCGGTGGCCAGGGCCATCGGCGACGGCAGGAAGGCCTGCACCTGATCGGCGCGAAAGCCGTTGCGCTTCAGCCACAGCGCCAGGTTCATCATGTCTGCGTCGGTGGTGCCGGGGTGGGCGGCGATAAAGTACGGGATCAGGTACTGTTCCTTGCCGGCCTCGCGGGAATAGCGGTCGAACATCTGCTTGAAGCGGTCATAGGTCCCGATGCCGGGCTTCATCATCCTGGACAGCGGCCCGGCCTCGGTATGCTCGGGCGCGATCTTCAGATAGCCGCCGACATGGTGCGTCACCAGTTCCTTGACGTAGGCCGGCGAACGCACCGCCAGGTCATAGCGCAGGCCCGAGGCGATGGTGATCTTCTTGACCCCCGGCACCGCGCGGGCGCGCCGGTACAGGTCGATCAGGGCGGAATGGTCGGTGTCCAGGTTCTTGCAGATGGACGGATAGACGCACGACAGCCGCCGACAGACGCGCTGGATGGCGGCATCCTTGCAGGCCAGCCGGTACATGTTCGCGGTCGGCCCGCCCAGGTCCGAGATGACCCCCGTGTAGCCCTCGGTCTTGTCGCGGACGTGCTCCACCTCGCGCAGGATGGAGTCCTGCGAGCGACTCTGGATGACGCGGCCCTCGTGCTCGGTGATGGAACAGAAGGTACAGCCGCCGAAACAGCCGCGCATGATGGTGATGGAAAAGCGGATCATCTCCCACGCCGGGATGCGCGCCTCGCCATGGCAAGGATGCGGCGCGCGCGCATAGGGCAGGTCGTAGACGGCGTCCATCTCCGCCGTGGACAGTGGCCAGGGCGGCGGATTGATCCAGACCTCCTTGTCGCCGTGGCGCTGGACCAGGGCGCGGGCATTGCCGGGATTGCTTTCCAGGTGAATGACGCGGGCGGCATGGGCGTACAGCACCGGGTCGGCCTTGACGGCCTCGAACGCCGGCAGGCGGATGACGGCGCCGAGATTGGCAGGCGGCGGCACGGGGCCGTGGGGGGCGCCCTCCGGTTCGGCCGGACCGACCGGCGCCGCATCGTCGCCGCCCCCGTCCTGACAGAGACCGGCGGTTCGGCCCCGGCCGCTTCGGGTATCGGCGTAGGGGTTGGCGGGCGCCTGCACCGGTCCCGGGGTGTCCACGCTGCTGGAGTCGATCACCGTCCAGCCCTGCGGCACCGCCGGGCTGATCACGGCCGTGCCCCGGATGTCGGTCATCTCGCGAGGGTGTTCGCCCCTGGCCGAGCGATGGGCGATCTCGACAATGGCCCGTTCGGCATTGCCATAGACCAGCAGGTCGGCCTTGGCGTCCATCAGGATGGAGCGGCGCACGGTGTCGCTCCAGTAGTCGTAATGCGCCACGCGGCGAAGACTGGCCTCGATGCCGCCCAGCACGATGGGCACATCCCGGAACATCTCGCGCAGGCGCTGGGCATAAACGATGCTGGCGCGGTCGGGCCGCCGGCCACCCTCGTCGCCCGGGGTATAGCTGTCGTTGTGGCGCAGACGCCGGTCCGCCGTGTAGCGGTTGACCATTGAGTCCATGTTGCCGGCGGTGACCCCCGCGAACAGAGTCGGCCGGCCCAGGGCGCCGAAGGCCTCCGCGCCGGTCCAGTCCGGTTGCGCCAGGATGGCGACGCGGAAGCCCTGTGCCTCAAGCAGGCGGCCGATCAGCGCCATGCCGAAGCTGGGGTGATCGACATAGGCGTCTCCGGTCACCAGCAGGACGTCGCAGGAATCCCAGCCGAGCACGTCCATCTCGTCGCGGCTGGTGGGCAGAAAGGGCGCGGTGCCGAACTTGTACGCCCAGTGCTTGCGCCAGGAAAACAGCGGGCGGACGGCTGGGGCCGCGGGGGCAACGGGCATGACGGGGGCGCCTTCCGGACAGGCGGGACAGGGCCGTCAGTCTAGCAGTCCGCCGCAGTCATGCCGACCCTGTTTGATCGGCGCGCCAGAGGGACACGGGGCGCGGACACGGGGCGCGGACACGGGGCGCGCTACAGCGCGACCGACGGCCAGCGCCTCCGCCCCCCTTCGGGCCGCGTTTGCCTCCGGACGCCCGGCCCGGCACGCTCGGGTGTCTCCCGTTCACGATCCGGAGGCACCCGCCCATGTCGAGAGAGTCGCGCTGCCGTCATGTCCCCAGACCGCAGCCCCAGCGCCAGACGCAGCCGTTCGAGTCCAGCGAGACGGCCTGGTTCTGGCTGCAACGCGCCCGCGTGGCGCGCGCCGAAGGCGCCCGGCTGAGCGCCGATCCGCAGGCCGCCGCGCGGCCGTGCGACCCCGACGACATCGTCCGGGTCACCCGGCGGCTGGCGGTTGACGGGTCCCTTGGGCGGGATCATCTGCGCGTTCTGGATCGCCACGGCCGCCGCTTGACGCGCCCAGCCGCCGGGGGGGGGGAGCAAGCCGCGGAGGGGCGCCTGGGGGAAGGGGCGTTGGCGGGGTTGGGCCCGCCGCTGCGCGCCAAGGGCATCGTGGCGTGATCGGCCCGCCGACGGACGCCGACGCCATCACGCCCGCCCCGGCGCTGGTGGTATTCACCGACGCCCGCGAGATCGCCTGGCTGCGCCTGTTGCGCCCTGGGTTCCGTCATGTTCTGGTGGCGTTGTGGCTGCCGGGTGGCGGCTGGATCGTGATCAATCCGCTGTCGCACCACGTGCGTGTCGATCCGGTGGCCGCGCTGGAGCCGGCCGCGCTGGCGTCCTGGTTCCGCGCGCAAGGGCATACGGTGATCGAAACCATGACCCGCCGCGCGCCCCGGCGCGAGGCCCCGTGGGCGCCGATGACCTGTGTCGAAGTGGTCAAGAGACTCCTGGGCATCCACGCCAGGTGGGTGTGGACGCCGTGGGCGCTGTATCGGATTCTCGCGCGGGAGGGCCCGGCGTAAGGTCGTGCGAGGCCCGTGACGGAAGAGGCGCCCGGCCAGGGGGGGGCGGCCGGGCGCCTCAAGCTCCGTCGAGCGGAGCGCGAGGGGCGACAGGGGGGGGACCGTCACGCCCCTCGCTTCGGACGGGCGGGCCGTTGGCCCGTCGTCCCATACCCGGGACATAGGACGCAGGCGGTCCGGGGAAAAGGTGTTCCCTCGCATGGCCCCTATGCGGTTACCACATGGGGCGCACTGCATTCTGCCGATACCAACGGTCGTCGTCGCCAGAAAGGCCGGCAGCG
>CAYFTQ010000067.1:0-3074 GCA_964346035.1 uncultured Roseospira sp.
TCTGGGCCCAGAAGCGGTCTCCCTCGGGGGTTTGCACCAGGGCCTCGTGGTCATCCACCCGATGGCTTTGATCCAGGCGCGCCAACAGGGCGGTGCGGTCAACCGAGCGGACCCAGATGGCCTGGTCCTGGCGCCCCGGCCCCAGCCCCAGCAGGCGGGAGGCGCTGGCATTGGCGAACAGGACGCCGCCATCGTGCCGGCTGCTGATGAAGATGGGCAAAACAGAGGTGTCCAGGATCAGGCGCAGCCGCGATTCGCCCTCGCGCACCTGCTCCGTGCTGGCGGCAACGCGGTCCTGAAGCGCGCTGTTCAGGCGGCGCAGTTCGTCGCGCTGGGCAACGATGGTGCGCAGGCGCTCATAGGACCTGAGCGCGACCACCACCACACCTGCGAGTCGCCCCTCGTCGAGCTCGGCATGAAGGCGATAGTCGTTGATGTCATAACGCTGGATGATGTCCCGCTCGGGCGGGGTTCCGGCGCCGCCGCTGGCACACAGCACGATGCGGGTATCGTGGATACCAAGCTCCTCCCGGATCAGCCGGGTCAGTTCCAGCCCGGCGCCGCCGGTTTCCATTCCGATGTCCAGCAGCACGACCGATGTTTCCGGCTCGCGCCGCAGAATCGCTTCCGCGTCCGCCGATGAGGCGGCCTCGCGCAGTCGGATGGCGCGACCGGCGAAGGACATTCCTGTCAGGGCATGGCGCGCCAGGCCCCGCACGGCATCATCCCTATCAACAACCAGAACGGTCCAGGGCGTTCCGGCGGCAGGCCTGACGGTCGAACGCGCCCCGGCCTGGGTGTCCGCTCCCTCCAACGCCATCATATCGCGTGCCCCGTTTTGCCTGCGATCCCTGATCATGTTCGCGAAACAATGCCCCCAACGCACCCGGGCAGGCAAGCCTTCCGCGCGCTGCGGCACGGTGGTCGCCCCGCCATGCCGAACAGGGCGGGACAACAGACCGGGAGTCGGCGACCAGCGTCAGCCCTTGAAGCCTGAACCCATACACCAGCGAACGCACCATTGCCCCGCACGGCCCAATGACGCATCATCGCCCGGGCACGCCAACAGACCGCAGTCAGGTGCCGGGCGGCCGGGGGACGTCGCGCCGCCCCGTCGCCGGTGGTGGGGGAGGTGGCCGTGTACACATTCACAGCCCTCGCCTCCCGCCAGGGGGCCGAGCGCCCGGACCATCGGGACCGCGTCATGACGAGTTGGGCCGAGGAATTCAACGCCTATCGGTGCTGGTTGACCGAACATGGAATCATTTTCTCGTTCGCCGGCCACCTGTCCGAGGAGATGCTGACCTCACTGGGCGCCACACTGAAGACCCGCATGGCGCTGGCAGAGACGGACTCCAACGTTGCCAAGCGCGTTTTTTCCGTGTTCGTCGAACAGGTCCAGAACATCATCCGCTATTCCTCGGAGCGCGTCGGCACGGCCGCGCCCCCGCGACAGATCAGTTCGGGGATTGTCGCCGTCGGCCACGAGGCCGGTGGTTTTTTCGTCACCTGTGGCAACGTCGTCTCGGGCGAGGCCGTCGGCCAACTGCAATCCCGCCTGGAGTATCTGGCCGGCCTGGACCGCGACCAGATCAAGGCCTATTACCGCCAGAAACTGCGCGAACCGCCCGAGGCCGGCAGCCAGGGCGCGTCCATTGGCCTGATCGAAATCGCGCGGCGCTCCAGCGCGCCCATAAAGTACGACATTTCGTGGGCGGACGACGATCATACGCGCGCCTTTTTCGTCATCAAGTCTTACATCTAACCTCCGGCTCCGCTTCGGTTCGCGGGACTGGCGGTCGCGTTCAAGGATCCCTGCCGCAATGGACACCATCCACATCGACCCCACGGAGCGCTCCCCCCGGGTGGAGTTCGACTTCAACAGCGGACGCTTGCGGATGGAGGGCGAATCCTATCCCGAAGACGCGGCCGCGTTCTTCTCTCCGTTGCTTAATGACGTCCGGGCCTACCTTTCGGGAGAATCGGGGCGGGACGTGACGGTTGATCTTGAAATGATCTATTTCAACAGCAGTAGCGCAAAAGCCTTCATGAACCTGTTTCAGTTGCTTGAGGACGCGGCGCAGCGCGGTCACAGCGTCACGGTTAATTGGCATTACCAACCCGATGACGATACAATGGAGGAGTTCGGGGAAGACTTCGCGATCGATTTTTCGTCCGCGACCTTCAACATGTGTCCCATGCCCAGCAACGGCTGACGCCCCAACCATGATCAAACCCGCGCCCCAGGACCCCTCCGCCGATACCGGTTTCACCCTGTTCGATGCCGAGGAACGGGTGTTGCGCGAGGCGGAGGACATGGTCAGCAAGCTGGACGAGGTCGCCGCCGGCGTTAAACGGCTGGCGGAAGCCTATGGGCGCGGCTATCGCGAACAGAGTCGGCTGGTTCGCATCAGCGACCGCATGCAGGAGGAGTTGCAGGAGGCCAACAGGGGCCTGAGCCAGCAGGCCCGTGACCTGCGCACCCTGAACGCGGCGCTTGAAGCCGAGATCGAGGAACGCGAGCGGCTGGCCCAGGAACTGCAACGTCTGGCAACCACGGACGAGTTGACCGGTCTGGCCGGGCGCCGCCATTTCCTGGCTCTGGCGCATCGGGAAATGGCCCGTCAGCGCCGGGTCGAATCACCGATCAGCCTGCTGATGATGGACCTCGACCGCTTCAAGCTGGTCAATGATACCCATGGACACGCCGTCGGCGACAGCGTGCTGCGGGTCCTGGCCGATGTGCTGCGCGGTGGCCTGCGGGAACTGGATATCGCCGGGCGGCTGGGCGGCGAGGAGTTCACCATCATGCTGACCGATGCCGGCAAGGCCGACGCCGTCGAGGTGGCGGAGCGCCTGCGCATCGACATGGCCGGGCGAGCGGTACAGACGCAAAGTGGCCAGACGGTGCGCTGCACAGTCAGCATCGGCATTGCAGAGCGCCTGCCCGAAGAGCCTCTCGAAGACCTTATGAACCGCGCCGACTCCGCCCTGTACGCGGCCAAGCATGCCGGCCGCGATCGTGTCGCGGTGGCCGGCGACGAGGCGAAACCCGGCGCGGCGACGGTCTGGAC
>CAYFTQ010000067.1:3174-10084 GCA_964346035.1 uncultured Roseospira sp.
TACCGATACCGATACCGATACCGATGCCACCGGGACCAACGACCCCCCGGCGCCCTAGGCACGAAGAAACGCAAGTCGTTCGACACCGTGAACTATCAACCCAAAAGAGGCACGGCCATGGCCCGGACAGGATGCAGACACCATAAGCCCGGGCCTGGATGCCGAGCGCATCGGGTGCTTCTTTTCGGTGTTCTCGCTGTGATGGGCCTTGCGCCTGCCGCCGGTCCGTCAACGGCAGCCGGGGCCGGGGACACCCCGTCCTATACCGTCGGCGTGGAAAACCTTCATTACCTGCCCGCCTACGGCGTCGTCGACGGTGAATACGTCGGCTATGCCCGCGACATCCTGGATGCCTTCGCGGAGGCGGCCGGCCTGTCCCTGACCTACCTGCCGATGCCGGTCCCGCGCCTTTATGCCAGCCTGGCGGCCGGGGCCATAGACTTCAAGTTTCCGGATTCTCAGCACTGGAACCCCGACTTCCGCGCCGCCCATACGCTTGCCTACAGCGAACCGGTGGCCGCCTACCTTGACGCCAGCGTGGTCCCCGTCGATCAGGCCGCGATCACGCCATCTGGCGTGCGCACCCTGGGCACCGTGACCGGGTTCACGCCGTTCCCCTGGCTGGACCGCATCGACGCCGGGTCGGTCACGGTCGCCGAGAATACGGACTTCCGCGCCCTGGTGCGTCAGGTTCTGGCCGGGCGGGTGGATGCCGCCTATGCCAATATCGCCGTCGTCAACCGGGTGCTGACCCAGGACCTGAAACAACCGGGGGCGTTGGTGGTGGCCCCCGCTTTGCCCCTGGATGCCGGCCACTACAGGCTCTCTACCATCGAACACGCCGAGGTCCTGGCGGACTTTGATGCCTGGATGGCCGACAACCCCGCCCTGGTGGCCGACATCAAGGCCCGCCACGCCGTGGAACGCGGCGTCCGGCGCGAGCACTAGGCTAGGCCGCGATCATGGACGAAGAACCCGGCCCCCACCACGCCGACACCCCCGGGCGCGACGCAACGGCGACCGACGAGGACCGGCCGCCGCGCCGGGTCCCGGTCTGGCGCGGCCTGACGCTGCGATTGGGACTGGCCGCGCTTCTGGTTGCGGCGGTCGTCGGGTTGGTCGGGGGCGCCCTGGAACTGGCCCTCGAACTGGACCGCGAGCGCGCGCGCGTTTCCGACACCCTGCGCCAGACCGTCGACATGGTGTCACAGTCGGCGGCCGAGGCCGCGTTCCAGATGAACCCGGGAGTGGCGCGCCAGGTCATCGAGGGCCTGGCGCATCTGGAAACCGTAACGTTCGTGCGCATCCGCGATAATTTCGGCGGGGAACTGGCCCAGCTTGACCGACGCCAGCCGCCGACACCGGGCCTGAGTGGCCGCATCGCCGCACTGTTCGCTGACGTCACCACGCGCGAGGTGGACCTGTTCTATGAAACGCCGACCCGCGCCGAAATGGTGGGAACCCTGACGGTGGCGTTGTCACCGGCATTGGTTGGCGCCGACTACCGCCACCGCGCGCTGGCGGCCATGGCGTCCGGCGCCGTCCGGGCCCTGGTCATCTCGGCTCTGCTGGCCGTCGTCTTCGTGCTGCTGGTGGTCCGCCCCATGCTGCGCCTGACAGCGGACATCGGCCGTGTCGATCCGGCCCGTCCCGGCGCCCGCCCGATCCCCGCGCCGCCCGGCCACCGGGGCGACGAACTGGGCCATGTCGCCGGCACCCTGAACGCCCTGCTGATGGCCTTCCAGCGCAGCCTGACCGCGCGCGATACCGCCGAACGCGACCTGCGCGCCCTGACCGCCGGCCTGGAGGCCCGCGTCGCTCAGCGGACCCAGGACCTGGAGCAGGCCATGGCCCAACTGGCGACGGAAAAGGCGGAAACGGAGCGTGCCTTCGCCCGCCTGGACGAGACCCATTCCGCGCTGGAAAAGGCCAACCGCCTTCTGGTGGAGAGCATCCGCTATGCGCGCCGGATCCAGACCTCGCTGTTGCCGGACAAGCACGCGCTGGACGATCTCATCGCAGACCTGCATGTCTGCTGGGAGCCCCTGGACGTCGTCGGCGGGGACTATTTTTGGCTGCAGCGCCTGGACCAGGACCGCGGCCTGCTGCTGGTCGTGGACTGCACCGGGCATGGCGTGCCCGGGGCTTTCATGACGCTGGTGGTGTCCTCCGCCCTGGACAGACTGCTGCACGACCAGACGGTCAACCGCCCGTCCGACCTGCTGCTCTGCCTTGACGGACAGGTGCGCGAACGCCTGCGCCAGGACCGCACCGACAGCGACGACGACAGCGATGACGGGCTGGAAGCCGCCGCATGCATCTGGGACCGGCGCGCCCGCACCCTGACCTTCTGCGGCGCCGGCCTGCCCCTGTTCATCGTGGAGGACGGCCAGGCCCGCGCCATCAAGGGCGACCGCGCCTATCTGGGCTATCGGTCACTGTCGGCGCCGTGCGAACTGACCGATCACGTCGTGAGCGCGCGGCCGGGCACATCCTTTTACCTCGTCACCGACGGCATTCCCGACCACATGGGCGGCGAGCCCCGCCGCCTGCTGGGACGGCGGCGGCTGGCGGACCTGCTGGAGCAGGCCCAGGGACGGCCCATGGCCGAACAGCTTGACTGGTTGCGCGACGCGTTGCGCGACTATCGCCGTGAAGAGCCGCGCCGCGACGACATGACCATGATCGGCCTCCGGCCGCTTTAGGGTCGGCCGGCCTGGTGCGGGCCGGGCATCAGGGCCGTATGGCGCGGGGGCTTTCGTCATCCCCCTGGCCAACAGACCCCTGCCCGCGTCAGCGCGCGCCCAGCTCCGACGCCAGGGCCGGCAGGGGCAGGCTGGAGCCGTCGGCCAGACGGCATTCGGCATCCAGCAGGCGGCCGCTGTGGCGGTCGAACACGGCGGTCGGCTGACCGGGCTCGTCCAGGCACGCCCGCGCCAGCATGGCACCGCTGCCCTCCGGCAGGACACGCGCGGGAACCGGCACCCCGATACGTACCGCCGAGCGCCCGCCGCGTGGCGGCATGCGCTGGGCGGCCGCCGCAAGCGGGCCGATGCGATTGTCCGCCTCGTCCTCGACGATCACCGTCGTTGGCGCCGTCTCCTCGGCCTCCCCGTCCGCCTCATCCGGTTGCACCGGCGCATCCAGGCCCGCGCCGGCCACCAGTTCCATGATCATGCCCCGATCCTCCATGTTGAGGAACGAGGTCTCCGCGATCGCCGTCAGGGTGGTCACGCACCAGGGCCGCAGCGGCGCGTTCGGGCCTTCCGCGCGCGGCGCCCAGACGCGGAAGGCCGTCGGCCCCAGCCGTTGCAGATAGAGAGCCTCCGTCGGCTCCTCGACACTGGCGGCCAACGGCTCCAGGCGGGCCGCGCAGACACGCGCCTCGGCCTCGCTGATAACCACGGTCTCGGCGGGCGCGGGCGCGGACGCATCAGGGTCCGGTTCTCCGCCACCGACAACGGCGGTCGCGCCGGGTTGCCGCGTGATGTCGAGCGGCGTGCCGGTCCCGCCCGCGTCCTGCCCCCAGACCGGCGCCGCGACCGTCACCGCCAGCGCCAGGCCAGCCGCCAGAAGAGCGGCCGGACCGCGCCAGCCTGCGGCTGCGGTGGCGTGACACGCTGTCCCGGGGGACTGACGCGCGCGGGCGCGCCTGCAAAGGGGCATGCTTGCTAGCATTGGAATTCATCTCCCAGCGGCAGATCCACGCGGCCGTCCCCGCCCTTTGGATAGGCGCTGAAGGCGGCGTCAAGCAGGGCCGGCATGAGGGGCGACAGGCGACCGCATGCGCCCGCGCTGCGCACGGTGGTCTCGAACACCGGTTCCTGGGAGTCCGCTTCAACGAGGCGGACGGACACCGAACGCATGTAGTCCGTGCGAGACCTCACGTCCTCGCGATACCCGGCAGGCCCGTGCAGCGGGACCGTGACCCTGTTGAAAAGAAAGGCGTCGTCGCCAATGCGCCGATAGGACCCGAAGCCGGTATAGGCAGACAGCCCCCAACGCGACCGGGGATAAACCGTCGTAATTGTCCGGCCGTTGTCGATCCCGAAGCCGAAGATGGCCACCAGGTCGGCGGTCTCGGAGTCCGGCACAACCCGCATACCGGCGGCGGTCAACTTGCCCGCCAGCACCCTGGCGTGGTTCCGCCATTCCAGGGTCTCGCCGGCACCCTCCGCGCGCGGAACAATGGCCACGGTCCTGTCGGCCGTACCGAAGGGTCGGGCACTGAATGCCTCGACATCGCCGTGAAGACGGGATGCCGCCTGGCAGCCGGCCAGGAGACCACAAAGCAGCAGAACGGACGCGAGAGCGTGCCTCATGCCTGCGCCTCTTCCAGACCCAACGGGCCAAATCCTGCGGGCACCCAACCCGAGGGGCCGTGCCTCACAGGCCGGAGGCCAACACGACCAACGCCGGTGCCTTGCTGGTGCCCGGGGCGAGACTCGAACTCGCATGGTGTCACCACCGCCGGATTTTGAGTCCGGTGCGTCTACCAATTCCGCCACCCGGGCCGGAGAGGATCCGTGCCTGACACGGTTATTGCAGGGCGGCGCCGGGGCGTCAATCGCCGCCGGCGCGTTTCGCGTCAGGTCACGGCGTCGCCGGCCTGACGCGACCGGCTTTCAGCGCAACCACCCGATCCATGCGCCGCGCCAGATCGGGATTGTGGGTGGCGATCAGCGCGGCAAGGCCCTCCTCGCGCACCAGGCGCAGAAGCTCGGCGAAGACGCCGTCGGCGGTGGTCGGATCCAGGTTGCCGGTGGGCTCGTCTGCCAGCAGCACGCGCGGACTGTTGGCCAGCGCGCGGGCGATGGCCACGCGCTGTTGCTCGCCGCCGGACAACTGGCCCGGCCGGTGACGGGTGCGCCCCTCCAGCCCCATGCGGCCGAGCAGATCGCGCGCCCGCGCGCGTGCCGCCGCCTTGGCGATACCGGCCACCATCTGGGGGATGGCGACGTTCTCCTCTGCCGAGAACTCCGGCAGCAGGTGATGATACTGGTAGACGAAGCCCAGATAGCGCCGCCGCATCCGGGTTCGGCCGGCATCGTTCAGGCCCGAGGCCGCCTCACCGGCCAGCAGCACCTCGCCGGCGTCAGGTTTCTCCAGCAGGCCGGCGATCTGCAACAGGGTGGACTTGCCCGACCCGGAGGGGCCGATCAGGGCCACGATTTCGCCAGCACGCACGCTCAGATCCGCGCCCCCGAGCACGGTCAGGGGCGGCGCCGCGTCGGCCTGGCGGAAGGCCCGCCGCACCGCGCGCAGGCCAAGAGCCTCGGAGCCGGGAGCCTGAACCTCGTCACTCATAGCGCAGGGCCTCCACCGGATCGGTGCGCGCTGCCCGCCACGACGGGTACAGCGTCGCCGCCAGCGACAGCCCCAGCGACATCAACGCCACCGACACCACCTCGGCCGGCTCCATTTCCGCCGGCATGGTCGAAAGGAAGTAGATTTCGGGCGAGAACAGCTCGGTCCCGGTCAGGCTTTGCAGGGCCTGGCGGATGCTCTCGATGTTCAGGCAGAAGACCACCCCCAGGGTCAGCCCCAGCCCGGTGCCGACCACGCCGACGCTGGCCCCGGCCAGGAAGAACACCCGCATGACCGATCCCCGGGTCGCACCCATGGTGCGCAGGATGGCGATATCGCGACCCTTGTCCTTCACCAGCATGATCAGCCCCGAGATGATGTTGAACGCCGCCACCAGGATGATCAGAGTCAGGATCAGGAACATGACGTTGCGCTCCACCTGCAGGGCGTTGAAGAAGGTGGAATTGGTATGGCGCCAGTCCCGCAGCCGGACGCCCTGATCGAACGAAGTGATGGCCAGTTTGCTGGTGACGTCGCGGACCCGGTCGGGGTCGGTCACCGTGACGTCCAGATGGCTGACCCCCTCGCCGGTCTGGAAGTAGATGCGGGCGGCCTCCAGCGGCAGGAACACGAAACCCGAGTCGAACTCGAACATGCCGACTTCGTAAAGGGCCGCGATGCGATAGCTTTTGATGCGCGGCACCGAACCGAAGGCCGTCACCTTGCCCTTTGGCGAGATCAGCGTGAGATCGTCCCCCACGCTCACCCCCAGTTGCTCGGCCAGGCGGGTGCCGATCATGACGCTGTTCAAGCCGGTCAATTCGGCGAGCGAGCCGGCGACCACGCTGTCCGACAGCATGTCGCGCTCGGCCAGGCGGTCGGCCGGCACGCCGCGCACCATCGCGCCCCGACTGTGCCCGCCGGCCGTGACCATGACCTGCCCCTCGACCGTGGGCATGACCGTAACCACGCCGTCAACGGCGCGCACCTGATCGGCCAGGGTCTCGTAGTCTTTCAGGGTATCAGTGGCGCCATAGACGTGAAGGTGCCCGTTGAACCCAAGGATGCGGCTCATCAAATCCTGACGGAAGCCGTTCATGACCGCCATCACGATGATCAGCGTCGCCACCCCCAGGGCGATCCCCGCCAGCGAGAAACCGGCGATGACGGAGACGAATCCCTCTTTGCGGCGGGCGCGCAGATAGCGCAGGGCCATCATGCGCTCAAAGGCATCGAACATGGGCCGGCGGGTCCTTTGGCGGGAACGGATGGGGAGCGGATGGAACGAATGGGGGCACCGTGGCGGCAACCGCGCCATCGGACGCCAGCGCGCGGCAAGAAAAGCAGGGGAACATGGCGACAATGGGCCGCCGCGCGCCGGGGAGAGCGCCCCGACCCGCCGGCAGGCGCGGTCAGCCCGCCAGGCGCGCCAGCGCGCTTTCGGCGCTGATTTCCTCGCGTGCCCCGGTGGTGCGGTTTTTCAGTTCGACGACGCCCCTGGCCACGCCCTTCGGCCCCACCACCAGTTGCCATGGCAGGCCGATAAGGTCCATGTCGGCGAACTTGGCGCCGGCGCGTTCGTCTCGGTCGTCGTACAGCACCC
>CAYFTQ010000068.1:0-10074 GCA_964346035.1 uncultured Roseospira sp.
GGGGGGAGGAGTCAGGGTCGCGCACCCCTCGCACCGGGCGCTTCGTCGGACCATGTCTCATACACCCTTGCATGAGCGGGCGGGCTCCATCCCCATCACCGTTGCCCTCGTTACCGTTGCCGGCGGGCACAGTAGAACGTCGAGCGGCCGGTCTGGACAAGCCGCCGGATGCCGCCCGTCTTTTCCAGGTCGCAGTCGCAGCCGGGGCACGACAGGCCGGCGCGATCATAAACCGAGAACGCATGCTGGAAATAGCCCAGTTCGCCGGATGGCTGGCGATGGTCGCGCAGGGTGGAGCCGCCGGAGGCCAAGGCCGCCTCCAGCACCTCCCGGATGGCCCGGGCCAGCCGCGCGGCGCGCGCGCCCGTGACCGAGCCGGCCAGCCGGCGCGGCGACAGGCCGGCGGCGAACAGGCTTTCACTGACGTAGATGTTGCCCAGCCCGGCCACCACGCGCTGATCCAGCAGCGCGGCCTTGATCGAACAGCGCTTGCCGGCCAGACGGGCGGCCAGGGTGGGGCCATCGAAGCCCGGGGCCAGCGGCTCCGGCCCCAGGTGGACAAGCAGCGGATGGGCCGCCAGCCGCACCGTCTCCGCCAGCAGCAGGGAGCCGAATCGGCGCGGATCGTGATAGGTCACCCGCACGTCTTCGTCGGTGTCGAACAGAACGTGGTCATGCGGGTCCTGCACGTTGGCCCGCGTGCCGCCCGGCCTGACCGCCATCGACCCAGACATGCCCAGATGGGCGATGACGCTGTGGCCCGACTCCAGGTGGATCAGCAGGTATTTCGCCCGCCGGTCCAGGGCGGTGATGCGCCGGCCCGTCAGCGCGCGCGCGAACCCGGCCGGCACCGGCCAGCGCAGCATGGGTTGGCGCACCGTCACGCGGACCAGCCGGCGGCCCTCCAGGACCGGCAGCAGGCCCCGGCGCACGGTCTCGACCTCGGGCAGTTCGGGCATCGGGTGGACGGGCTCCAGCGGCGGGCGTGGCAGGAGGATATGGACATCATGGTGCGGCGCGACAATTCTGGCACGCTCCGATGTGATCCGTTAAGGTGCGGCGCCATGACACACCATGACCCCCAAAATCCCGCCCAAGAGGCCGGGTCCGACACCACCCATTTCGGCTATCGCACCGTCAAGGCCGACGAAAAGGCCGGACTGGTGCGCGGCGTGTTCGATTCCGTGGCCGCGCGCTACGACCTGATGAACGACCTGATGAGCGGCGGCGTCCACCGCCTGTGGAAGGATTCGTTCGTCGCTCAGGTCGCGCCCCGGCCCGGCATGACCTGCCTGGACGTGGGCGGCGGAACCGGCGACATCGCCTTTCGCCTGCTCGACCACATGACGCGCGGCGCCGACCGTCAGACCCGCCTGGCGCCCGAGGACGACAGCGGCCGCCCCGCCGACGAGATCGCGATTACCACCCCGCCGGCCGGCGGCGGCCGGGTCATGGTCTGCGACATCAACCATGCCATGATCGAGGTCGGCCGTGCCCGCGCCCTTGATCGCGGCCGGGCGCGGGGTCTGGACTGGATGGTCGGCGATGCCGAGCGTCTGCCGGTCGAGGACGCCAGCGTGGACGTCTACACCATCGCCTTCTGCCTGCGGAACGTCACCCGCATCGACGCCGCGCTGGCGGAAGCCCGCCGGGTGCTGAAACCGGGAGGCCGGTTCTTCTGCCTTGAGTTCTCAAAGGTGGTCGTGCCGGGCTTTGACAAGCTTTATGATACCTATTCGTTCTCGGTGCTGCCGGCCTTGGGCCAGATGGTCGCCGGCGACCGCGAGGCCTATGAATACCTGGCCGAGAGCATCCGGCGCTTCCCGTCCCAGCGGGAGTTGTGCGACCGCATGACGGCGGCCGGCCTGCGCCGGGCGCGTTATCGCAACCTGTCGGGCGGGATTGCCGCCGTCCACATGGGCTGGCGGCTGTGATCCCCTTTCCTCCGGATCGGACCCCATGATCCGTCTGCCGCGCATTCTGTTTCGCCTGTGGGTCATCGCCCGCGTGCTGGCCCGTCATGACGCGCTGTTCCTGCTGGAGCGCGTTGGCGTGGCCTCGCCCGTGGTCGCCGCTGCCCGCCTGTTCGCACGCCGGCACGTGCCGGGCCGCCCCGGCCAGCGGCTGGCGCGCGCCCTGACGGAGCTGGGGCCGACGGCGATCAAGTTCGGGCAGGCGCTGTCCATCCGCTCCGACCTGCTGGGCGACGAGATCGCCGCCGACCTGTCCGAGCTTCAGGACCAGTTGCCGCCGTTCGGGTTCGATCAGGTGCGCGCCATCATCGAGGAGGAACTGGACCGGTCGCTGGAGGATGCCTACCAGACCTTCGACCCCGAGCCGGTCGCCGCCGCTTCCATCGCCCAGGTTCACTTCGCCGTCACCACGCCCTCGCCAGAGGCGCCAGAGGGCCGCCGCGTCGCGGTCAAGGTGCTGCGCCCGAATCTGGCCCATGCCTTCAGACGCGACATCGCCGTGCTGTACTGGCTGGCGGAACTGGTGGAGTTCGCGCGCCCCTGGACCAGGCGCCTGAAGCCGGTCGAGACCATCCGCATGTTCGAAGAGTCGGTGGTCATGGAAATGGACCTGCGGTTCGAGGCCGCCGCTGCCAGCGAGATGGCCGAGAATTTCGAGGATGACCCCACGTTCCGCGTGCCCGAGATCGACTGGACCCGCACCGCCGAAAAGGTCATGACGCAAGAGCGCATCGACGGCCTGCCCATCGACGAGGTGGACAAGCTGGTGGCCGCCGGCCTGGACCCGCTGGAGGTCATCCGCCGCGCCGCCGATGCCTTCTTCAACATGGTCTTTCGCGACGGCTTCTTCCACGCCGACATGCACCCCGGCAACCTTTTCGTGGAGCCGGACGGAACCCTGGTGGCGGTCGATTTCGGCATCATGGGGCGGCTGGACAAGCCGACCCGGCGCTATCTGGGCGAGATGCTGCTGGGTTTCCTGAGCGGGGACTATCGTCGCGTCGCGCTGGCCCATTTCGCCGCCGGCTGGGTGCCGGCCGACAAGTCGGTGGAGGGGTTCACGCAGGCCTCGCGCTCCATCGGCGAGCCCATCATGGGCCGGCCGCTGGCCGAGATTTCCATCGCCCGCCTGCTGGGCCAGTTGTTCCAGGTGACCGAGACGTTCCAGATGGAGGCCCAGCCCCAGCTTCTCATGCTGCAAAAAAGCATGCTGGTCACGGAAGGGGTCGGGCGTCGGGTGGCGCCGTCGGTCAACATGTGGGAACTGGCCCGCCCCCTTATCGAGGACTGGATGACCCGGACCATGGGGCCGGTGGGGCGCCTGCGCGATGGCATGGAGACGGTCACCTCGGCGGCCGAGCGGCTGCCCCGTATCCTGGAGCACGCCGATCGCGCCGCCACTCTGCTCAACGCCGATGGCATCAGGCTGCACCCCGAGACCGTGAAGGCCATGCGGCCACGCCGCAACCCGGTCATGCAGGTGCTGCCATGGGGGCTGGTGGCCGTGCTGGTAACCCTGTTGCTGCTGGACTGATGCCGGACTGATCCGGCCCCCCCCTGTCCAGGCCCCGTCGGACACCTTTGCGGCGCGCGCCGGGCGCGCTACGCTAACAGTGCCCGTTTTCACGATGTCCCCAGCCACAGGATACTGCCCATGCCCGGCATTGAACCCTCGCGTCCCTTCCTGCCGGTCCGCGTGGCGGTCCTGACCGTGTCCGATACCCGCACGCTGGCCGACGACCGCAGCGGCGACACCCTGGTTGAGCGGCTGGAGAACGCCGGCCACCTGCTGGCCGGGCGCGCCATTGTCGCCGATGAGGTCCGCTTGATCGTCGAGCGCCTGCGCGAGTGGATCGCGGACCCGGAGATAGACGCCATTATCAGCACCGGCGGCACCGGGGTGACCGGTCGTGACGTCACACCGGAAGCCATGGGGCAGGTCCTCGACAAGGAAATCCCCGGGTTTGGCGAACTGTTCCGCTGGCTCAGCTTCCAGACCATCGGCACCTCGACCATCCAGTCGCGCGCGCTGGCCGGGGTGACTGACGGCACCTATCTGTTCGCTCTGCCGGGCTCCACCGGGGCGTGTCGCGACGCCTGGGACGGCATCCTGGCCACCCAACTGGACAGCCGCTATCGGCCCTGCAATTTCGTCGAACTGATGCCGCGCCTGCGCGAACACCTGACATCCGGGGGCGATTGATGACGCTGCCGTCTCCTCCCTCCGATCCCCATCCCCGTTCCCGGCCCGGGTCGCGACCGGGGCAGGGACCGCGCCCCGGGGCGGCCCCGGTTCTGCCGCAGCAACGCCTTTTGCTTCAGCTTGTCGCCATGTCGGGCGACATCGCGGTCACCAACACGCCCCGGGCCTCGATTCTGTGGCGCACCCTGAGTGAGTGCATCGTGCGTGGCTGGCTGGACTGCCGCGAGATCAGCCCCGACGTGTTCCACGTCACCCTGCGCCAGGAAGGCCGCCTGATCGCGCGCGAGGCGGATCCCGGGGCCGCTCCGCCCGATCCGCCGACCACCGACAGCCGCTGAGCAGCGCGTCCGCAGGCGCCCAGTCCAAGACCCGTCAGACCGAGTGAGGTCCCATGCCCCTCAAGATCGCCGATCGCGCCAAGGTGCCGCCGTTCATCGTGATGGATGTCATGAGCGCTGCCGCCGCCCGCGAGGCCGCCGGCGAACGCGTTCTGCACCTGGAGGTCGGGCAGCCCGGCACCGGCCTGCCGCGCGCCGCTGCCGCCCGCCTGGCGCCGTTGCTGCAGACCGAGCGGCTGGGGTATACCGTCGCGCTCGGCATCCCGGCGCTGCGCGAGCGCATCGCCCGGCACTACCAGGAGACCCAGGGCGCCACCGTCCCGCCCGAACGCATCCTGATCACCACCGGGTCGTCCACGGCTTTCCAGCTTGCCTTCCTGGCCGCGTTCGAGGCCGGCGATCGGGTCGGCCTGGCGGCGCCCGGCTATCCGGCCTATCGCCACATCCTGCGCGCCCTGGGGGTGGAGCCGGTCATCCTGCCCGTGGGGCCGGAGTCGCGCTATCAGCCCTCCGCCGCAGTGCTGGAGGCCAGCGGTGAACGCCTTGACGGCCTGATTGTGGCCAGTCCCTCCAATCCCACCGGAACCGTGCTGCCAGCCGACGACATGCGGGCGCTGGTGGCGCACTGCGACCGCGCGGGCATCCGCCTGATCTCCGACGAGATCTATCACGGCATCGTGTTCGGCCCGCCGGCCGTCTCGGCCGCCGCGCTGACCGATCAGGCCATTGTCATCAACAGTTTCTCGAAGTACTTCGCCATGACCGGGTGGCGCCTGGGCTGGATGATCGCGCCGCCGGACATGATGCGGGCGCTGGAATGCCTGGCCCAGAACATGTTCATTTCCGCGCCTACGCTGTCCCAGCATGCCGGGTTGTTCGCCCTGGACTGCGCGGACGAACTGGACGCCAACGTGGCCCGGTACGCCAGCAACCGAGAAATCCTGTTGAACGAACTGCCGGCGGCCGGTTTCGACCGCCTGGCCCCGGCCGATGGGGCTTTCTATGTCTATGCCGACGTTTCGCGTCTCACCGGCGACAGCCAGGACTTCTGCCGCCGCATGCTGGCGGAAACCGGCGTGGCCGCGACCCCGGGCCTGGATTTCGACGAGGCCCGGGGCCATCGATTCGTGCGCTTTTCCTTCGCCGGCGACCCCGACGACATGGCCGAGGCGACACGCCGCCTGAAGGGCTGGACGGGGTAGCGCCCGGCGATGGTGCCGGGCCGGCGTCAGGGCTCGGCGACCGCCGGCGGGGTTGGGGCCAGCCGGCCGCCCTGGCGTACCGGCGCGATGGTGCGAGCCAGGCCGGAGGCATCGTCGGTTTCGATGAAAACGCCGCAGACGGTAGCCGGTCCGTCGGCCGGGGTCAGGCGATCGGTCGGCATTTTGCGGGTGAACCGCTGCGTGGCCGGTGCCTTGTTCATCCCGATGACCGAATCATAGTCGCCGCACATGCCGGCGTCGGATTGGGCGGCCGTGCCGCCCGGCAGGATCCGGGCGTCGGCGGTGGGCACATGGGTATGGCTGCCGATCACGGCGGAGACGCGGCCGTCCAGGTGGTGCGCCATGGCCATTTTCTCGCTGGTCGCCTCGGCGTGCATGTCGACCAGGATGGCGTCCGCGCCGCGTCCGGGCGGGCCGCCCAGGGGCGCGGCCTCGATCTCGCGGCCGACCACGGCGAAGGGATCATCCAGCGGGTCCATGAACAGTCGCCCCATGACCTGCACCACCAGCAGGCGCCGGCCGGTCGCGTCCGTGATCATGACGGCGCCCTTTCCGGGCGTGCCGGGCGGGTAGTTGGCCGGACGCAGCAGGCGCGGTTCGGTGTCGATGTGGCCGATGATCTCGCGCTGGTCCCAGGCGTGGTTGCCGAGGGTGAGTACGTCGATGCCGACGCCAAGAAGTTGATCGCACAGCCGGGACGACAGGCCGAAGCCGTGGGCGGCGTTCTCGGCGCAGGCCACCACGACATCCAGCCGCAGCCGTCGGCGCAGTTCGGGCACCGCCTCGCATACCGCGTCGCGGCCGGCGCGTCCCATGATGTCGCCCAGGTACAGGATGCGCATTACAGGACCTCCGCGCGCGTCGGGTGGATCACGCCCGCCTCCGTGACCACGGCGGACAAGGGGACATCGTGCGGTTCGCCCGGAAGGCCGCCCTTGGCCAGCGCGACCTCCTGGACGGCGAAGGCCAGCCCGACGGCGACCACATCCGCGCCCAAGGCGGCCAGCAGCCGGTCATAATAGCCGCCGCCATAGCCCAGCCGAACCCCCCGCCTGTCAAAGCCGGCCAGCGGGATGATCAGCCAGGTGGGCACTACTGTTTTGGCCGGTGCCGCCGGGTGGCGGGTGTTGAGGGGGCCGGGCTCCAGCGCGGCGGGGTCGCCGTCCCAGACCCGGAAGGACAGCACGGGCGCCGCCGTCGGCGCCGGTGTCACGGGCAGGGCGGTGACGTGCCCACGCGCGCGCAAGGCGGCCATCAGGGGGCCGGGGTCCAGTTCCGCGCGGATGGGCCAGTATCCTCCCACCACCGCCCCCGGCGGCGGCGCCAGACCGGCCAGCGCATGATCGCGGGCGGACCGGGCGGCGGCGGCGGCATATGGCAGGGGGATGGCGTGCCGGGCGGCCAGCAGCCGACGGCGCGCAGCCGCCTTCAACGCGACGGGATCGGACGACACGGCGGCGGTCCGTGTTGGGGGGACGAAACCCGTGGTGGCGGGAAGAGAGAAAGACAGAGTGAAGGGGCGCGAAGCCACCTTGGCCGTTGGCGTTGCGACCTCCACATGGGCCGCGGCAACAAAGTGGGCGCCGTGTGCCGGGACCAGGGCCCCGGCAGGGACAGCTCCCTATCGTAAAGATATCGCCCCCGGGAGTGTGCGTGCCTGACGGACCGGGCAGCCTCGCTTTGTTGAATCTAGGTGTCCTCAAGGCGTTCGGCAAGGGCCTCTATGCGCTGCGCCATGGCGGCGATGACGGCGGCGGCCTGATCCTCGGCGGCGGCGCGGTCGCGGTCGCGGTTCTGCGCGGCGCGGGCGACATCGTCCAGCGGGCCGAGTTGGGCGCGCAGGGTGTCGCGCTCGCGCCGGGCTTCGGTCAGGGAATCGGCCAACGTCAATCCGGCCATCACCAGGGCCAGGCCCTCGCTCAGATGATGACCCAGACGGTCCGACAGGTCGCGCGTCATGCCGTCGAGCTGAGTGCCCAAAGCCGCGACATGCTGTTCCTCGCCCGCGCCGCAGGTGATGCGATACTTGCGGCCGTTGACGGTCACCGTGACCTGGGGCATGGCCGGCTTATCCTTCCAGCAGCGTGCGAAGGCGCGCCACGGTGCCGTCCAGGCGGCCGTCCACCTGTCCGACCACCGCGCGGAGCTGTTCATACTCGCCATGCAGGTGGGTATACTCTGCGCGCAGACGACTCAGGTCGGCGTCGCGCCGGGCACTGGCCTCGGCCGCCTCGGCCGCGTTGGTGGCGTCCTCGGCGCGCGCGGCGTGGTCCTGCTCGCGCGCCGACAGGGCGGATTCAAGCCGGGCGATGGCACGGCCGAGCTGGTCCAGCGCCGTGTCCACGGGGCGTGTGGTCTGGTCCGCGACGGGGCGCAGGGCGGACTGGTCCGGCGATGTGGCATCGGGGCTGGCGCTCACGCCCACCTTCTCCTGGGTTTTCTTTTCCGTTTCAGGACGTTCGAAGGCCCTGCTGGTAGTTCATCTTAGAATAGGCGCACACCGGACACCCGTCAATGGCAAGACCCGAGATGGACTCATGGCGCCGGGCGACGGCCGCGCAAGGCCCCGACGACCTGATGGCGGCGGCCGTCGCTGCGCCACGGCAAGCGACCCCACTGGTTGTCCGGCTGGCGCCAGCGGGTGGCGCCGGCGCTGCGCTGGGGCCGGGTTGGCCGCGTGCGCTGGTGGCGGCCTACGCGCGCGCCTGGCGCAAGACGGGGTGCGTCGCAGCCCCCCGCCCCGTATGGCTGTGGGTGGACATCGGCGCGGCCCCGGGGCTTGCCCTGGCCGTCCTGGCGGACTGGCGTGCGGCGCCGTCGGCGGTGCCGGGCAGCGGTCTGGGGCTGCTGCTGGATCCAGGGCTGCCGGCCGCGGTGTTGTCCACCCTGCGCGCCCGCGCCGAGGCTCAGGGCGCGATGGTGGCGACAACGGATCCGTTCGTGGCGGGCGCTGTCGGGGGCTGACCACCGCGTCGACCGCCGGGGCGATTGATCGGGCAGAGCACGCCATTGACGGGGCCGGGACCCCTGTCGCATGGCCGGTGATGGCGGCCAACCTGGACCGGCCCGTCCGGATTTGGGAAGCTGCACGAGCCTTCAGGCCGTGGCCCCTTCGGCCCCCGGGAGCTGTTCAGGTATGTCCGACATGTTGTGCTTCATCACCGCTGTTTTCGGGGCGGTGGCCCTCTATCGGGCGCTCATCGGCCGGGGGCGGGGTGCGTCCTCGCCCGGAGACATGGCCTGGCGCCTGCGTCAGGCGGTGACCGGGGCCAGCCTGCTGGCCGTCGCCGGGCTGGTGCTGGCGCCCATCGGGCTGCTCGGTGCCTGGGCCGGCGCGTTCGGGCTGGGGGCCGCGCTGGCGCTGTGGCGACCGCGATGGATGGATCCGACGCGCGAGGGCGACCGCACGGGCGTGGCTGGGGCCTATGCCGGGCTGGCCGGGGCCTGCGCCGCGTTGTGGCTGGCCTGGGAACTGATCGAGCCCGGCCCCGTGCTGCCGCGCCTTCGCGATCCGGACGGAACCGACGTGGCGACCCTGGCGTCCCTGTTGCTGGCGCGCGCCGGGTTGTGGTTCTGGAGCCCGGGCGCGCCGTTCAGTCGGCGCACGCGCACGCGCGTCGAGTCGGACACCCAGCCTTGGTGGGACCTGGCCTGGGCGCGGCGCGAAGCCGGCGGCGACGCCAGTTTCGCCGATGCCTGGTCGGCCGAGGCCGACCGTCGCCGCGAGGCTCGGGAGGCGCGCGCCGCCGACACCGAGCCCGACTTCGATCGCGACGCCGACGCCGACGCCGACGCCGACGCCGACGGGGTCGGCCCCGGCGCCCGCGCAGCCGCGCGCGACCCGGCGGCGGCCGACGCCGCCCTTGAGGTGCCCGGGTATGATCCGGTCCTGTTGCGCGAGGAACTGGCGGCCTTCCGCGACCGTGTGGCGCTGATCGACCGGGTTGCGCTGGCCTGGCCCGGTCATCCGGTGGCCGAGGGTCTGGTGCATGTGTCGGCCATTCTGGGCGAGACGCGACGCTTTCTTCAGGACCACCCCGACAAGTATCGTGATCTGCGCCCGATCCTGGTCGGCCATGCCGCCACAGCCGCCGATATCGCCCGTCTGGTGGAGCGCATCAAGAAAACCGGCGAGGCCCTGGACGACCCCGACGGCGTGGCCCGGCGTCTGTTCGCGCTGGCCAGCCTGATGCGCGAGGCGCGCCGCCGCTCGACCCAGGCAGAGCGGGACAGGCTGAAAGCAAGTATGGCGATCATCGATGACGAACTGGGCCAGATGTCGGCCGTACGGGACGTGCGCGCCCGTCTGGATGGGGCGGCGGTGGCCTCGCCGGCGC